>JBBQRJ010000186.1:0-8911 GCA_038214955.1 Aggregatilineales bacterium
TCAAATGGCGCCCACTGTTCAAGCGGGGCTGTTCCCAACCGCGCCGTGATCGTCACAGGTTGTTGACCCTCCGCACTCGTATTCCAGTACAACGCCATTGAAATCATTTCGCCCGGTCTATACGATTCCTCATTACCAGTATAACCTATTAATCGAAAGTCTGATGATATTTGGATTTCATGAATTATGAGAGTTTCAATAGTGGATGCATTAGGAAAAAAGTCAGGTCGTAGAACAGTCACTATTCCCACCTCTGCCCAGATGCCCGCTAAACCAGCGCTATCCAGATACGATAGATACGCATCGCTGGCACGCGCCACCCATGTTACGCGGACATGATAGTCTCCCGGCGGGGTAGCGGGGGGGACGGTGATAGCGATGCGCTGCATCAAGGTTTCCCCCGCCCGCCACGCATCAGTCAGCGTCATGTAGGGTTCTGTCCGCGCTAGGATATTCCCCAGATCATCCTCAAGTTGGATTAAAGGTGTGAAATCCCTATAAGGCGGTCGCGTCTTGATTTGCCATGCGATCTGAATCGTTCCCGTTTCGCCACTGGGGATCGGCGGTGCATCCAGCCCGATCAAGCTGAGATACGGGTTTTCGGCGGAGGCAGGGACAAAAGTCGGCAGGGGCGTATCCCCGGTGATGCGAAACGCCTCAAATGCTGTGCGTCCGTCTGGAGCAAGTGGCAAATCGGGGATCGCTCCGGGTTCAAGCCATGCCCGCCAATCGTCCGGCGGCGGGGCAGATCGCGGGAAAATATACAGTCCGGTTTGACCTTGCGGCGCACGGAACAACAAATCTGTGCCGAGCCATGTCACGGGTGGAATTGGTTCGATCATCGCCGTCGGATGACCCTTATCCCGCGCCGCGATGTACACGATTTCGTCTGTGTGATGTGCCACTAACCAGCGTGCCGCCGCCGACAGATCGGCGTCCGTTTCGTAAAATACGTCCGTCCGTGCAGCCCATGTGAAATAGGTCTGTCCCACCAGCACACCGCCAATGAGGAGAACGGCGATCACAGCAATCACAGCCTCACCCCCCAACCCCCTCTCCCTTGGGAGAGGGGGAGACGAGCGCAGCGAGTGGGGGTGAGGCAAGCGGGTGGGGTCAAAAAGACGGATGATCCTTTCAATCACCCACTCTGTGCCTACAGCGACCAGCACGAAAATCAGCGGGATCATGCCCAAAGATCGCATGTGACTCGGCGGCAGCCCTCCCACCGAAATCACGCTAGGAATCACCATCAGCGGCGATAGCAGCGCCAGCAGATACGCCACGCGCTCCATTGGATTACCGCGCCGCACGAGCCGCCCTAGCGCCACGCCGATCCCGATCAACATCAGCAGCCCTTCGGGGAGCGTGAAATAGGGTCGAAGGGGGATGTTATAGCGTAGGTAGGGATCGCCCTCGATGAAGAACATTCTGGCGTGCAGCAAAATGCTCTCCCACAGCGTGACCGATTGATCGGCTTGCGTGACTTCGGACAGCCGCCCGAAGAAAATATCAGGTCGCTGCATCGCGTAGATCGCCATCGGCGCGGCAATGAGGATCAGCACGCCGAAAAAGATCACACCCTGTCGCAAGCGTAAACGCCAGTGAGCGCGGTCAACGATCAACAGCGCGAGTCCCGCGATCCCCAACCATAGTGGGAACAACCGTGATGAGTTGTAGGTGTAGACGGTTGCCCCTGCTAGAAACCCGCCAATGATCAGCCACAACCAATCACGCCGTTTGGCAGTCAAACCGCGCCACAGGAACATCAGCGCAATCGACTGCATGAAGGGGAGCGTCACAGCGCGGAACGCTTGCCGCGCCAACCAGATTTGCGGGAACGACAGCGCGATCAGCACGCCCATCGTCAAGCCAATGATCCAACCGCGCCGCCCGCGAAACATCAACCGACCTAATGCAATGGTCGCCGCCACCGTGATCAGGTTGCAGAATGCGCTGACCATGTGCAGCGTGAAAATATCATCGTGAATCCACTGTAAAAACGGCGCGTTGAGGTACATATACAGGACTTCGCGCCCTTGATACGCCTCCACCATCGGGAAGAATCGCGCTCCCCCGAAGGCGATATTGCGCGACACGATCAAATACACCGCCTCGTCGTAATGAGGTCCCGGCGGGTATTCATGCAGATCGTACAGGCGTAAAACGGCGGCAGTGAGCAGGATCAACGTCGCCAACAGTAGAAAACGAGAGCGCATATAGTCCTTATGCAATCACAATTATTTTGTAGGGACGAGGCACGCCTCGTCCGTGATCTCTTTGGATAATAGAAAATGAGGTTAACTTACTCCTCGCTTGCTGGCAACTGATGATCACCCTACGCTGGTGTCAAGAGACGTTGATCGTACAGCACTCCACTTTCGTTGTTTTGCGAAAGGTTTCACAACGGGTCATAATCACGGATAATCTTTTTCTTGTTGGGGCAATTAGTTTTTACAGCTAACAGCTCATCGCTAACAGCTTATAGGGAGGCGTCCATTGGACTTGTTTGAATATCAGGGCAAGTTGTATTTTGCCCGCTTCAATATTCCTGTCCCGTCGGGAGAGGCAGCAGATACGGTGGATGATGCGGTAGCCGCCGCAGACCGCATCGGCTATCCGGTTGTGATCAAGGCACAGGTACAGGTGGGTGGACGTGGTAAGGCGGGTGGCATCAAGATTGCCAATAACACCGAAGAAGCGCGTTTTCATGCCAATAACATCCTCGGCATGGACATCAAAACCCATATTGTTCGCCGTTTGTGGGTCGAGAGCGCGTCAGACATCGCCAAAGAATACTACGCCTCGTTCACGCTGGATCGCAGCGCCAAAGCCTATCTAGGGATGCTGTCAGCCGAAGGCGGTATCGAAATTGAGAAAGTGGCAGAGACAAACCCTGAAGCCATTGCCCTCATTCGCATTAACCCCGTCGATGGTTTGACCGAAACCGCCGTGCGTGATTGGGTGACTCGCGCCAACCTCGACCCCGAAGCCTATGAAGGCGCGGTCAGCATTCTGCTCAAGCTGTACACCTGTTTTGTCGAAGGCGATGCGGATTTAGTCGAAATTAACCCGTTGATTCTGTCGAAAGATGGGCGCGTGTATGCGCTGGATGCTAAAGTCTCGCTGGATGACAGCGCGGCGTTCAAACATCCCGAATGGGAAGAATATCGCGGTTTAGAAGTCACCGACGAGCGCGAAAAGCTGGCGAAAGAGAAGGGCTTGCAGTACATCGGCTTGAGCGGCACGGTTGGCATTATTGCGAACGGCGCGGGCTTGGCGATGAGTACGCTTGACACTGTGACTCAGGTGGGCGGCAGCGCGGCGAACTTCTTGGATATTGGCGGCGGCGCAAATGCCGAAGTGGTAGCGAACGCGCTTACTGTGATCAACACTGATCACAACGTCAAGGCGATTTTCATCAACATTTTCGGCGGCGTGACTCGCGGCGAAGAAGTGGCAAAAGGCATCATCGAAGCCTTGAATCAAGTGGAAATTAATGCCCCTATTGTGGTGCGCTTGGATGGCACGAACGCCGAACAAGGACATCAAATTTTGGACGAACAGGGCGCGGGTCGCTTGATCCTCGCTAAGACGATGCTTGATGGGGCGCGTAAAGCGGTTGAACTGGCAGGGGGAAAGTAAGCTATGGCGATCTTTGCAGACGAGAATACAAAAGTCGTTGTCGTCGGTTTGACCGGACGACAGGGACGCTATTACGGCTTGCTCAACCGTTCTTATGGGACGCAGGTCGTCGCAGGGGTGAACCCGCAAAAAGTCGGTGAGGATGTCGAAGGCATTCCGATCCGTGCCAGTGTTGCCGATTCCGTGCAAAAAGACGGCGCGAACACGGCGTTTATCATCGTACCCGCATCCGTCGCGGGCGATGCGATCCTCGAAGCGGCGGCGGGCGGTGTTCCGTTCATCGTGTGTGTGACCGAACACATCACCATGCACCGTCAAGCCGAAGTCTACAACATCCTCAAGCGCGATTATCCGAATACGCGCCTGTTGGGACCCAACTGTTCGGGGATTCTCAGCCCCGGCAAATGCAACATCGGTTTCACGCCGACCAACGTTTCTATGCCCGGTGTCGCTGGAATCGTCAGCCGTTCGGGGACTCTGGCGTATCAATCGGTCTTTGAACTGACGCAAAAGGGCATCGGTCAAACCACGTGCGTGGGTATTGGCGGCGACCCCGTCCCCGGCACGAGCTTTATCGACTGCTTGAGCGCCTTCCAAGCCGATCCTGAAACCAAAGTGATCGTCATGATCGGGGAAATCGGCGGGTCACAGGAAGAAGAAGCCGCCGAGTATATCAAGCGTGAGATGACTAAGCCCGTTGTAGCGTACATTGCGGGTGTCACCGCGCCGCCCGGACGCAAGATGGGTCATGCTGGCGCGATCATCAGCGGGTCGAAGGGGACAGCGCAAGCTAAAATGGATGCGCTGCAAAGCGCGGGCGTCCGCGTCGCGCAAAACCCGACTCAGCTAGGCGACCTCGCAGCAGAGGCGTTAGCGGGTATTTAGTTTACGGTTAACAGTGGACAGTGAAAAAATGGGGCGAATTTCGGTTCGCCCTATTTATTGTTCCTCTACAAGAACACTGATAGCTATGATCTGGACTGGAATTTTCGGTGAGATGAAAAGGGCGCAGACTCGCCGCGCCCTCCCTGTGAACTGTCAACTGTAAACTTGTTCTTACTCCGGCAGTGCTGGCGTTTGTTCCGCGTACAACCACGCATCGAACAAGTCCGAGAGTTCTTCGCCGCTGACCTCTTCCGCCACCGCAACAAAGTCGGCAGTGTTGGCATTTCCGTACTGGTAGGTTTCGTAGTAGGTCTGCAAAATCTCGAAGAATGCATCATCACCAACCGTCAAGCGCAGCGCGTGCAGAGTCATTGCGCCGCGAACGTACACGCCGCCGTTGAACAGATCATCGCCCTGTACTTTCCCCGGTGCGACGATCCGTGCGAGTTCGCGTTCAATTTGGGCTTCTGTAGCACCTTCCCGACGGAAATATTCGCCGCTCAAATAGTCCATGATATTGGCGGTGATGTCCGTCATCGCGTCCGCACCCTGCGTATGTTCAAACCATAACCATGATGCGTAGGTCGCAAAGCCTTCGTTGAGCCAAATATCGTCCCATCGTTCAGGCGAAACGGCATCCCCAAACCATTGATGCGCCAGTTCATGCGCGATCACTTCTTCGGCATCACCGGGATCACTGGTAGCGACGCTCAAGCCGAACAACGAGCGCGTCTGCGTTTCGAGCGCGAATCCGAGCGGCGCTTGCGTGACAATTGCGCCGTACTCATCAAACGGGTATTCCCCGAAAATTTCGCTAAAGTAGACCACCATTTCATCCTGGATGGCAAAGACTTGCTCGGCAGATTCTGCGACCCGTTCGGGGAAGAAGTTTTGAATCACCACGCCATTTTCTTGATAGGCGTTGACTACAAAGGTGTCAATATCAACGGTTGCGAGGTAACTTGCCATCGGCTGCGCCATCTCCCAGACGTAGGTGAGGGTATCGCCGTTATCAATCGTGTCTTCACGCACCCCATTCGCTGCAACGACGTAGGGTTCAGGCACAGTAATGATGAACGTGTAGGTCGCTTTGTCCGACGGGTGATCGTTGACGGGATACCATGTCGCAGAGCCGTTTGTCTCGCTGGCAGTATAGACGTAGCCGTTGCCAAAGTTCCAACCAATCATTGCGCCAATCGACTGTTCGATAATCGGACTGGGTTCACCGCCGTAAGTGATGATCGCTGTGAAGGTTTCTCCCTCAGACCGTCCTTCAGGGAGAGTAATGTTCAGTTCACGCCGTTCGTGAGTAAATTCAGCGGGGCTACCATCAATCGTGACGCTGCTGACTTCCAACCTCCACAGGTCAAGGTTGAAGGCGCTGAGGTCTTGCGTAGCGATGATTTCAATCGTCGCTACGCCTTCGATGCTCTGATTCTGCATATCGACGTTGACTTCCAGCGTGTAATGCTGCACATCGTAACCGCCGCCGCCCAGTAGGGGATAGAAGGGATCACCGACGCCCTCTGCACCCGGTTCACCCTCTTGCGCGTAGGTCACGCCGACGCCGACGAACAGTACGATTAGGATTAACCAGCGTTTCAACATTAGTTTCGCTCCCATTTTTATGAGTCAATGCAGAGTGTACGTTTTTCTCTCGGTTTTGGTTCACAGTGGACAAATCCGCATTTATAGACTTATATCCTCACCTTACGCAGGGTATCAGTTTGACCCCCACCCCGCTCGCTGCGCTCGCCTCCCTCCCCCGAATTCAGGGGAGGGCGCAAACAGGAGTCTGCTTGCTCCCCTCCTCGAATTCGGGGAGGGGTCGGGGGTGGGGTCAGAAATAACGATCTGCGTAAGGAGAGGGAGACAAACAGTGCTTTTTAAGTCCCCTCTCCTTTTTTTGGGGAGAGGGGATTTAGGGGTGAGGCTAGAGCGGGAGAAAGACTTAGGGTGAGGCTATTTGTGGATTGATTCCATCTCTTTACGCACCGTTTCGAGTAACGTATCAGCACGCATTTGCGACAGCGTGTAACAGGGTCCGCCGAGTCGTTCAGCAAGGCGGGTCGCCAAACCCTGATCAAAGGCGATGTGTTCCATGTTGATCGTCACCGTCTTGATCGTATCCTCGCGGATCGAATCTGCGATGCGATGCGCTTCCTCTTGCGGCGAGTCTTTGCCAATCGACACGTTACCCGCGCCGTCGGTCAGCAAAATGATCAATGGGATAATGTCGGGGTGCAAATTCTTCTCTTTGCGGACGCATTCATGCGCCATGAACAAGCCCGCAGACAGCGGCGTTTTCCCACCGACAGGGATGCTGTGCAATGCCTGTTTCGCCAGCACCACCGAGTTGGTAGGCGGCAAAATCATGTTGGCGCGATCCTTCTGGAACACGATCAAGCCGACGCGATCCCGACGCTGATACGCTTCAGTCAGCAAGGACATGATCGCGCCTTTGGTCGCCGTCATACGTTCGCTGACCGCCATACTCCACGACGCATCCACCACAAACAGAATGAGGTTCGCCGTCTTTTTGACGCGGACTTTACGCTGTAAATCACCTTTACGCAGGGCATACGCCATGCCCGTTGACAGTTTTTGATCCTCGCGGGCGCGTTGGAAAGGCGCGGCAGCACGGAGAGTCGCGTCAAAGGCGATGTCGTCCATTTTGCCGTTGGCGGGGCGTGCTTGCACATAACGTCCGCGTTTGCGATCCGTTTTTGTGCGCGAACGCCGACCCGATTGGCGGCGGGTGATTTGATCAAGCGTGGTGGCAATTTTACGCGGGGCAAATTCAGCGCCGGTTTCGGTCTTTTTGCCGCCTTCCCACCAGTACGCATCCCGATTATCGAATATGTTTTGCGGCTGCGGGTCGGTTTGACCGAAATCCGGCGTATCTTGTTCGCTGTCAGTCGCTACGGAAGGACTTTTTTTTTGACTGTTTGTTCCGCGCCTTCTTCGGTGGATTCTTGCGCTTCGTCGCCTTCGCCCCACTCCGACTCGATTTGATCCATCTTCTTTTCGAGGTCAGCCATATTCATTTGCGCGTCGGTGAACGGACCGCGCTTCAAGCGATGCGGGATCGTCAGTTCAAGCGCCAGCAAAATATCATGCTGATTAATTTCGGTACGCAAATTGTAAGCGGCATAGGCACGCGCCGCCTTAAGGATCACCATATCGGCACGATGACCGTCAATGTGTAAGCCAGCGGTCAGCGTGGCGATGCTGTACAGATCACGACGGGTGTAGGTCACGGTATCCACAATTGCCCGCGCCGCAACGATGCGTTCGGCAAGTTGTTGTTCGTTCGGCTGCCATTCTTCGCGGAAGCCTTCGGCGTCGGTTTCGTAGCCGATGTGCCGCTCTACGATTTCCATACGCTTGTTCGCATCGCGGATACCTTCGACTTCCACCGACAGGGCGAACCGATCCAGAAGCTGCGGGCGTAAATCGCCTTCTTCGGGGTTCATCGTGCCGACGAGGATAAACCGCGCCGGATGTGCGAAACTGATGCCTTCGCGTTCGACCACGTTGACGCCCATCGCCGCCGAATCCAGCAGCAGATCGACTACATGGTCATCGAGCAGGTTCACTTCATCGACGTACAGAATGCCGCGATTCGCGTTCGCCAGCACACCGGGATCGAACTTCTTCAACCCTTGCTGAATCGCCTTTTCAATGTCCAACGTGCCGACCACGCGGTCTTCTGTGGCGCTGACGGGCAGGTCAATAAAAGGGACGCGCTTACGCGAAACGCCTAAATCGCCAGTTTGATTTTCTTGCACCCAATCTGACCATGTATCAGGGCGCGAAGGGTCGTCGTTAAACGGGGAATCCGTAAATACGTCGATTTCGGGGAGCAGCGCCGCCAACGCACGCGCCGCCGTCGATTTGCCTGTACCGCGTTCGCCACGAATGAGTACGCCGCCGATACGCATATCAATCGCGTTCAGAATGAGCGCAATTTTCATGCGTTCTTGACCGACAATCGCGGTAAATGGATAGACAGAGGGTCGCTTTGCCATAAGAATAAACTTGCCTTATGAATGGAATCAACGTAGCAGATTATAACCGTCAACACCCCTTGTGACAACAGCCACAAGCATACCAATTTGAAAAAATTAAAAAAGATAAAGACTTAACGCAAAGACGCTAAGGCGCAAAGACGCTAAGAAGATAACGAAAGGAAAGACAGCGATTCAATGATGAGTTGCTGCCTTTCGTTATATCGGATGTAGGCGATAAAGACTAAAGACCGACTGTGAAGCAACCTTCTTTCCCCTTTATCTTTGCGTCTTCGCGCCTTCGCGCCTTTGCGTTGAGTCTTTGCTTTGCTCTACCTAAACAGGTTGATCGGTGTGGGTGTGAAGTCCGGGAA
>JBBQRJ010000187.1:0-8864 GCA_038214955.1 Aggregatilineales bacterium
CAGCCGCCCGTCTCCACCCCGTAGATACGCTCGGCGTCTAGGGCGCTGAGGCGGGTGAGGATCGCCGCGTCCTCTTTGGTGTAGATGTCATTAGTGATGACGGCGATCTCGTGGGTGGCGGACATGGCTTTGCACAACTTCTCAATGAGGGTGGTTTTGCCAGAGCCGACGGGACCGCCAACACCAATGATCAACGGGCGAATTGCCTTCACATGGCGGTCAAAGGACTGTTCGGTATATTGGACTTTGCACATATGCATTTGCCTATATGGTTAGATGATCAAGAGTCGAGACTTGCGTTTGTAAACTGACTTTACTGACTGCGATGACATGAATAATCGGACGCCATATATGGCGTCCCTACGAATCACGCCGATCAGCAAACTTTCATGATATGAATAGACGTTGGAAAAGATGTTCGTGCTGCATGGCGCGAATATCCAGACCCGGCGCGAACCCGCCAAAATCGTCCAGCGTCCGCGCTAATGCGGAGTCGACTGCCTGTGTGATTGCAGCGCCACATGCACCGAGAACGACTTGCGCTTGCGTCTGCCCGACGGACATCAGCTTGAGCGATGCAGCAGTCTGATTCGCCGCTAACGCATAAGCGAAAGCGATCAGGGCTGCCCGCGAGTCGATGTTGAGCGTGGCATATGCCAGCCCATGCGCCACCGCGTGATGCCCGATGCATTCGCCGCGATTAATACGCTCACGGTAGGTTTGCAAGCGCGAATCGGGGCGCACATTGAGAACACTCGCCAACATGCGCCGCCCGATCTTCTCGCTGGCTTCGCGTGATTCTCTGGCGGGTTTCGACGCCGCGCACAAACTGTCTAGCCACGCGATCTGCTCGAAGTCGGAATCGGCAAAGGCGGACATGGCGCAATGCACAATGATCAAGTCGGTATGGGCTGCGTTGTCCAACTTAGCGGCGATCAGCGCGGCGAGATCGCGGGCGGTGCGAACCGAGTCTGCTTGGACGTAGGTTTCCAACCCGCCGGAATGGGCAAATGCGCCCGTCGGGAAAGCGGAGTCCGTCCAGTGAAGCAGCATCAACAGTTGGTGATCATCCATGCTCATGGCTAAAACAGCCTCACCCCTAAATCCCCTCTCCCAAGAGAGAGGGGATTTCAAAATCGTGCTAGAACAAGAAGTAACGCTGCGCCATCGGCAGCACATCGGCAGGTTCACAGGTGATGATCTCGCCATCCACGCGGACTTCATAGGTTTCAGGGTCAACGATGATGTTGGGCAGGAAGTCGTTGTGAATCAAGTGCGCTTTGGTCAAGTTGCGACAATTAGAGACGGGCGCGATCAGTTTGGAGAGCTTTAACGTCTCGTGGACGCCGCGCTCATAAGCCGCTTTGCTGACAAAGGTTAGTGATGTGCTGTGAATGGCACGCCCGAACCCGCCGAACATATAACGCCCGTGAACAGGCTGCGGCGTGGGGATCGATGCGTTGGGGTCGCCCATTTGCGCGTAAGCGATCATGCCGCCCTTGAGGATCATGTCGGGTTTGACACCGAAAAATGCGGGCTGCCACAACACCAGATCAGCCAGTTTGCCGACTTCGATTGAACCCACATACTCGGTAAGTCCGTGCGAGATCGCGGGGTTGATGGTGTACTTGGCGACATACCTTTTGACGCTGAAGCTATCATTACGATCTGTATCGAGCGGGAGTTTGCCGCGCTGCACCTTCATTTTGTGAGCGGTCTGCCACGTCCGCATGATGACTTCCCCGACGCGCCCCATTGCTTGCGAGTCCGACGACATCATGCTGAGAGCGCCCATGTCGTGCAAAATGTCCTCAGCGGCGATGGTTTCAGGTCGAATGCGCGATTCGGCAAATGCCAAATCTTCGGGAATCGACGGGCTGAGGTGGTGGCAGACCATGAGCATATCAAGGTGTTCTGCCAATGTATTGACGGTGAAAGGGCGCGTCGGGTTGGTGGACGAGGGTAACACGTTCAGTTCGCCGCAAACCTTGATAATGTCGGGGGCATGACCGCCGCCCGCGCCTTCGGTGTGGAAGGTGTGGATCGTGCGCCCTTTGAAGGCGGCAATCGAGTCATCGACAAAACCTGCCTCGTTGAGCGTGTCGGTGTGAATGGCAACCTGTATATCGTATTCATCTTCGACGGTCAAGCAGTTATCAATGGCGGCGGGGGTCGTCCCCCAATCCTCGTGGAGTTTCAAACCGATTGCACCCGCTTCGACCTGCTCACGGAGCGGATCGGGCTGTGAGGCGTTCCCCTTGCCCATAAAGCCCAAATTCATCGGGAAAGCGTCGGATGCTTCGAGCATACGGAACATATTCCATGCGCCGGGTGTGCAGGTGGTCGCTTTCGTACCCGTCGCGGGTCCAGTGCCGCCGCCCAACATGGTCGTGATGCCCGACGCTAACGCTTCTTCGATTTGCTGTGGGGCGATGAAATGGATGTGCGAATCGATGCCGCCTGCCGTGAGGATCATGCCTTCACCGGCGATTACTTCGGTGGAAGCGCCGACGATCATGCCGGGGGTGACGCCATCCATCACACCGGGATTGCCCGATTTGCCAATGGCAACGATTTTGCCGTCGCGCACCCCTACGTCGGCTTTGACGATGCCCCAATGGTCGATGATGAGCGCGTTGACGATCACGAGGTCAAGCGCCCCGTCTGCGCGGGTGACATTGGCAGACTGCCCCATACCATCGCGGAGCGTTTTACCGCCGCCAAACTTGGCTTCATCACCATAACGGGTGTAGTCTGCTTCGACTTCAATGATCAAATCGGTGTCAGCAAGCCGCACCCGATCTCCGGTGGTGGGTCCGTAAAGGTCTGCGTAGACGTATCTTGGAATTCTCAGCGGCATAGGTTAGCTCTCCCGATCCAGTTTGCCATTCACACGATTATTTAAGCCGTAAATCGTTCGAGTGCCGCCAATGGTGGTCAGTTCGACAGTCTTAGAGTCGCCGGGTTCAAAGCGTACCGTCAGACCGGAGGCAATGTTGAGACGCATTCCGTAAGCCTGATCACGGTCAAAACTAAGCGCCGAATTGACCTCGTAGAAATGGAAATGCGACCCAACTTGAATAGGTCGATCTCCCGTGTTTGCCACGAGCAGCGAGATCACAGGGCGATCTGCATTGGCGATAATGTCACCCTCTGCTAAAAAGTATTCACCGGGAATCATGACTGTCCTCAAGGTATCTGATCATAAGCATTAACCCCCTCTACGAAAAAGGAGAGATAGCCTCACCCCCGACCCCTCTCCCGAAAAGAGGAGAGGGGAGAAAGAAAGGGGTCGACACCCCTCAGCCAAAAAAGGAGAGGGGAGAGAACAATTACAGCTACGCGATTGGTTCATGGATTGTGACCAGTTTTGTGCCGTCCGGGAATGTCCCTTCGATTTGAATGTCGGGAATCATCTCTGGTACACCTTCCATCACATCTTCGCGTTTGAGGATGGTTTTGCCAAACTGCATGAGGTCTACGACGGAGCGCCCATCGCGGATACCTTCCATCACTTCGGCGGTGATGAGCGCAATCGCTTCAGGATGATTGAGTTTGAGTCCACGCGCACGGCGGTCACGAGCAACCATCGCCGCAACGTAGATCATGAGATTATCTTTTTCTCTCGGTGTTAAGTTCATTGGCAACCTTTCTGTAGCAATCCTGACCCCACCCCCGACCCCTCCCCGAATTCAGGGAGGGGTGACAACAAAAGAGATATTAAAGTTGGGGCGATATTTCTAAGAAGCCATTTGAGAAGTTCAATTTTATCTGGACATGCTGACCCCACCCCCTACCCCTCCCCGAATTCAGGAAGGGGAGAAAACAAAGCGTTGGCATGGGGTTGGGGACAGGTCATTTGGGCAATTATGAAATAGGTTTGTGCCTTATCCCTACGAAACCCGTACACGCTGCTTCTCCCGTAAAATAACATAAATACTAGACCGACAGATGTTCACGGATGATGTCCGGTGAAAGCTGACTCGCGTTGCCTTTCGACACGATCACGCCTTTTTGCATGACATAGCAGGTATCGGCAATGCCAAGCGCGAAATCGAGAAACTGCTCGATCAAGAGGATGGCGATTTGACCCTGATCACGCAGCGACTTGATCAAGTCTTCGATTTCTTCAACGATGTTTGGTTGAATGCCTTCTGTCGGCTCATCGAGCAGAAGCAAGCGCAGTTTACGCACCAGCACGCGCCCTATGGCAAGCTGCTGCTGCTGACCACCGCTCAACGTGCCAGCGACTCGCCCGCCCATTTGCTTTAGCACGGGGAAAATGGAGTAGACTTCTTCGAGTGCCTCTGGCGAACCGTTGCGTGCGCTGCCGCTCAAGGCTTCAAAACCCATGAGCAAGTTCTCATAGACGCTCAGATGAGGGAAGATTCCGCGTCCCTGCGGCACATAACCGATGCCAGCGGCGGCGCGTTTGTGCGGCGGCAGATGGGTGATGTCTTTGCCTTCGTAGCGGATTGTCCCCTGCTTCGCCTTCAAAATGCCCATAATCGCCTTGATCATGGTGGTTTTGCCGACGCCATTGCGCCCCATCAAGCAGACGACCTGCCCCGACTCGACTTCCAAATCTACGTTGTCGATGATACAGCTTTGCCCGTAATAGACGTGCAGTCCAGTGACAGCCAGCATATAAAGATCACTCCCCCTCATTCCCCTCTACCGGACGCGCCGTTGCGCGTCCCTACCTCGTTACATTGTCGATGAATGGGATGCCCAATCACAGCGGACACGATAAATCGCTATGCAGCGTGACGATGACCTAAGTAAACCTCAACGACCCGCGCATTCGCCTGGACTTCATCGACCAAACCTTCGCAGAGCAGTTTACCCATGTGCAGAACGGTCACGGTGGTGGCGAACTGACGGACGAACACCATGTCATGTTCGACCACGAGGATCGAACGCCCTTTGGCGATGCGCTGAAGCAGTTCGCCCGTGCGGTCACGTTCACGGCGCGTCATTCCGGCGACAGGTTCATCGAGCAGCAGTAGTTTGGGCGATTGAACGAGCAGCATCCCGATTTCGAGCCATTGTTTCTGCCCATGCGACAGGATACCCGCCTGTACGTTGCGCTGTGTCCCCAAGTTGATGTTTTCGAGGGTTTCCTCAATGCAGTCGCGCTGTTCACCATTCATCTTGCGCCCTAAGCCAATAACAGACGACTTGAAACCCAGTGATGCTTCGAGATTTTCATACACGGTGAGGCTGTTAAACACGCTCGGCGTCTGGAACTTGCGCCCGATGCCGTGCTTAACAAGTTGATGTTCAGATACGCGGCTGACATCCAGCTTCTGGTCAAACGTGATCTTGCCCGTATTGGGGCGGGTCTTGCCCGTCATGATATCGAGCAACGTCGATTTGCCCGCACCGTTGGGTCCAATCAAGAAACGTAGTTCGCCGTATTCAATCGCAAAGTTGAGACAGTCTAGCACTTTGAAGCCATCGAAACTTACGCTTACATTCTGCATGTTCATGATGTAGTCAGTCATTATTAGTCCCCTTGTATGCTCATTCGCTCAACGAAAATTAGAAAGAGACGGACGCGATAACTCGCGTCCCTACGAAACGGCGTTCTCAGGTACAGCAGATTCAATTACCATTTGCGGATTGGTGCGTTTAGGGCGAATACGATTGATCAGGTCATTGAATGCGCCGACGAGTCCTTTGGGGAACAACAGCACGACGCCAACGAACAACGCGCCCATGATCAACTGCCAAATATCGGGGTGTGCCGTGCTGATCACGCTCTTGCCCGTGCCAACTAACACCGTGCCAATAATCGCGCCGATGAGCGACCCGCGTCCGCCAACGGCAACCCAGATCACGATTTCGATGGAGGCGACAATATCTAACTGCTTGGGCGAAATGATGCCCACCTGCGGCACGAACAAGACGCCCGCAATGCCAGCGATGCCAGCGGAGAGCATGAACACCAGCGTTTTGATCACGACGGGGTTGTAACCCATGAAACGCACGCGGTTTTCGTCGTCACGGATTGCCACGAGCAAGCGCCCGAAACGCGAGTTGATGAGCATCCGTGCGCCGACGTAGACGACTGCCAGCACGATCACAGTGACGACGTAGAGCGCGTGTTTTGTGTCGGGAGTCGCCAGCGTTGCGCCGAAGATCGTCCGCATTTCGGTGATGCCGTTCGTGCCGTTAATCAACCGCTGCTGACCGATGAGCAAAAGCGCGACAATGGCGGTCAACGCTTGCGTGATGATCGAGAAGTAGACGCCTTGAATGCGACTGCGGAAGATCATGTAGCCGAGAATACCAGCAATGACCATCGGGAGCGCCACCGCGATCAAAATGGCGAGGATTGGCGAGTAGAAAGGCTGCCAGATCACCGGAAGGCTGGTCACACCGTACAAGCCCATAAATTCAGGCATACGGGTTCCGGCGGCTTCAAGGTTGAGGTACATGGCGAAAGAATACGCGCCAAGCCCGAAGAACAACCCCTGCCCCAAACTGAGCATTCCGGTGTAACCCCAGATGAGGTCTAAGAGAGTAGGTGTAACGGTTCATATTACGGATTGAGACGATGAAGCATACGGTCAATCATAGCAATGTAGACCCACGCTTCGCTGACAGCAGGCAAGTATTCGTAGTCTTTGCTCAGGCGACGATACTTGCCCAACCAAGCGAAAGTGCGCTCGACAATCCAGCGTTTGGGCAGCACGACAAAGGTTTTCAGGTCGCTGCGCCGGACAATTTCAGCCTCCACTTGGAAGAGCTGCTGACACCAATGAAGCAAGGCAGGACTCTGATAGCCGCCATCCAGCAACAGCTTTTTCCAGCGCTGAAACAGGGGCACCCGTCTGAGTAGGTGTCGTGCGCCATCGACATCCGACCAGTTGGCAGGATGGACGAGGACGCGCACCAGCCAACCTTGGCTATCCACGATGATATGGCGCTTGCGTCCCTTCACTTTCTTGCCCCCATCATAGCCGCGTGCCCCCCTTTTTCCGTCGTTTTGACGGATTGGCTGTCGAGAATTAAGAGGCTGGGTTCGCTGTCGCGTCCGTTCTGCTGGCGTATGCGTTCACGGAGGAGATCGTTAATCCGTTCCCACGTTCCGGTTCGGCGCAACTTGTAAAAGTACGTCTTGACCGTCTCAAAGCTCGGAAAATCATGCGGGAGCATCCGCCAAGACCCCCCGTGCGTAAGACGTATAAGAGGGCGTTGATATATTCGCGTGCCTTAACTTCGGGTGTGCGCTTTTGGGGGAGCAAATCTTTCAACTGCTCCCATTGTTGGTCGGTCAAATCGGTGGGGTATCGTTTTCGCGTTTTCATACACCCCAGTCTACTTCGTAATTCAATTCTTTACACCTACTCTCTAACCGCTCAGGCAAGGGCGAAAATATAGACGAATATTACAACGTTCCCATGAATCCGTTTGTCAAAAATTGCTATAAAGCCAACTTAGGCAAGTTGCAACACATGACGCTGCATTACTGAGCTATTTACCTGAGAACAAGCAGAGTTCAATTTGGCAAGTTGCACAATTTTGGCTATATAGCACAAACGAAATGCAGAGATAAGAACAGCGTCACACCCCAACCCCTTGTCCGAAAAGCCCTTAAGCCTCCTAAAGAGCGTATTTGAATATTCGATTTGACCCCACCCCCGACCCCTCCCCGAATTCAGGGAGGGGAGCAAAATAAAAGCAGACGTGATAAATCGAGTCCCAAAGCATGTTGCGGTAGAAGTACATTACCGCAACGTGCTTACGCTGATTTTCGTTTACCTCCGATTGAAATCACTTGATCCAATTGCTTGACACGCTGTTTAAATTCATGTTATCTTCATTTTGAGAGCGCTTTCAATTAGCGGTCAATAAATGATTAAACAGTTAGGCACATGAAGAAACTTACGTTAGACAACATCGCAGAATTAGCAGGCGTATCACGGGCAACCGTGTCACGGGTGATCAATGGGTATCCGCACATCAAGCCAGATGTCCGCGAACGTGTGCAAGCGATTATTACGAAAACGGGGTTTACGCCTAACCCGATTGCTCGCTCTCTGGCTTCGGATCGTTCGGGGATTATCGGGTTGGTCATTCCGAATTCGCCGCGAATGGTCTTTACTGATCCTTACTTCCCGACGCTGATTCAAGGCATTTCACAGGCGACAAACCGCCTTAGCCTCACCCTTTCCCTGTTCTTGTTAGCGTCCACCGATGATGAAGATCGCACGATCCGTTCCCTCTTAAGCACAGGTTTGCTTGACGGCGTGATCATTACTGCTGACCGCCGTGAAGACTCGTTTGTGCCGCGCTTCATGGATCATGGGCTGCCATTCGTCCTGATCGGCAGACCCGAAAAGAACGCTGACATCACCTACATTGATTGTGACAACTTCGCAGGCGGTTACATGGCAGCCGAACACCTGATCAAGTTGGGGCGGCGGCGAGTTGCCATTGTAGGTTCAAACGGGAATACGGCGGGTGATGATCGGATCAGCGGCTATCGCAAGGCACTGCAAGATCATGGTTTGGTCGAAGACACAGCTTTGATAATGTGCGGCGATTTTTCGATGCAAAGCGGCTATGACGTGATGAAGATGATTCTGCACGCAAAGCCAGATGCCGTATTTGTTGCTTCTGACACGATGGCTCTGGGCGTGCTGCGTGCCATTCGAGAAGCAGGACTGCGTGTGCCAGACGATATTGCGCTGGTGGGGTTTGACGATTTGCCTCCTGCCTTACAAGCCGATCCCCCGCTGACAACGATCCGTCAACCGATTGAGGAACTAGGGGTGATGGCTGTCGAACACCTGCACAAGCTCATTGGTAAGGACGCGCCAAAGGCTGTCCATACCATTCTCCCTACTACGCTG
>JBBQRJ010000188.1:0-8854 GCA_038214955.1 Aggregatilineales bacterium
GCCACAATCCAACAGCATCAAAAATGCTTGCTCCTTCACGAAATTGTACGCAAAAGTCAATGTCGCTGTCGTCTTGAGCATCGCCTCGCGCAACTGAACCAAAAACACGCAGTTGAGCTGCTCCATGCTTTTCTGCGAGACGTAAGATTGCTTCTCGCTTTTCGTTTAAGAGGACGTTTATCTGCATAGGAAACCCTTTGACTATCTACCAATACCTTCGCCAATTTTACAATGAGCGGACGCAACAGCGTTCGCTCAAATACACTTAACGAGCAAATCGATAGAGAAACTAAATCAGTAGGTGAAGCGAACGCTTATGATTTAGTTTTCAAACTCTCAAAAGCTATCAACTCTGGTTTCACTCAGTCGAACAAACTTGGTCACGAAATTTTGGCGAAGGTATTGAATTATAGATCATGTTTTATTAAGTTAACTATCAGAAATGATCTGCGTTAGTGACTTCCCTCGATAGTCCGACACTAGATCGACTCTTTCACATCCAATCTCATTCTAATCATTGATCTGTACAATAGATGATTGCAACAGACCTTCCACAGGACTACAATTGATAGAACGAATGTACACATTTTCCACTGAGGCGAAGTAGATGGCTCAGCAGGACAAGATCATCGTGCGTGGCGCACGAGAACACAATTTGAAGAATATTGACGTGGAGATTCCGCGTAACAAACTCGTGGTGATCACGGGGTTGTCAGGGTCGGGTAAGTCGTCATTGGCATTCGATACCATCTTCGCGGAAGGTCAGCGGCGCTATGTCGAGAGCTTGAGTGCCTATGCCCGTCAGTTTTTGGGGCAGATGGAAAAGCCGGATGTTGACCAGATTGAAGGGCTGAGTCCGGCGGTGTCGATTGACCAGAAGGGCGTGAGTCACAACCCGCGCTCAACCGTTGGCACGGTCACGGAGATTTACGACTATTTGCGTTTGCTGTATGCGCGAATCGGCGTGCCACACTGTCCCGTATGCGGTGAGCAGGTGGTCGCACAGAGCGCACAGCAGATCGTGGATGAGATCAAGGCGCTGCCCGATGGCACGCGCATTCAAATCCTCGCGCCTGTGATCAAGGATCGCAAGGGCAACCACGAAAAGGTCTTTGAGGATGTGCGTAAGGGCGGTTTTGCCCGCGTGCGCGTTGATGGTGAAGTGCGCGAACTCGAAGAAGAAATCAAGCTGGATCGCTACGGCATTCACAACATCGAAGTGGTGGTAGATCGCCTCGTTGTGCGGAAGTATGACGAACCTGAATCAGAAGATGCGCGATCCGCTGAGACGCGCTTGACGGATGCAGTCGAGACGGCGCTCGAAATGGGCGGCGGCATCATCACCCTGAGCAACCTGAGCATTGATCCGCCGATGGATACGCTGTACAGCGAACATCTGGCGTGCGTCAACGGGCATGGCAGCATCCCCGAAATTGAGCCGCGCTCGTTCAGCTTCAACACGCCGAAGGGCGCATGTCCCGATTGTCAGGGGTTGGGTTTCCGGTTAGAGATCGATCCTACGCTGGTTGTGCCAAACCCCGATTTGAGTATCAATGAGGGCGCGATTGAGGGTAATGGCTGGAACATGGATGAGGGCGGTTGGGGTGGTAACATCCTGCGGACGGTGGGACGCGAGTATCACGTCCCATTGGACACGCCCTGGCGTGATTTGACGGATGATCAGCAGGCGGTGTTCCTGTTTGGCACACAGGGTAAAAAGTTCCGTGTGCGCTACACGTCGAACAGCGGCGATCCCCGCGAGTATACGACCTCGTTTGAGGGCATCATCAACAACTTGCAGCGGCGCTACCGTGAAACCGAATCTGAATACATCCGCCAGAAGATCGAAGAGATCATGTCGCAAGTGCCGTGCAGCACCTGTAACGGTAATCGACTGCGCCCGGAATACCTCGCGGTGACGGTGACAGACAGCCCGATCAACGAAATCAGCCGACTGCCTGTGACTCAGTTGGTCGAATGGGTGATCAATTTGCGTGGGCGCAATGGCACTCCGGCGCTGCTGAATGAGCGCGATCAACAGATCGCCCAACAGATTTTGAACGAAATCGAGTCGCGGGTGCAGTTCCTGAACAACGTCGGGTTGGGGTATCTCAGCCTGTCCCGTTCGGCGGGGACGTTGAGCGGCGGCGAAGCACAGCGCATTCGACTCGCTACACAGATCGGGAGTCGGCTGACGGGCGTGCTGTATGTGTTGGATGAGCCGTCTATCGGGCTGCATCAGCGCGACAACGCCAAGCTGATCGAAACGCTCAAAGAATTGCGCGATCTCGGCAATACGCTGCTGGTGGTCGAACACGATGAAGAAACGATGCGATCCGCTGACTGGTTGATCGACTTGGGTCCCGGCGCGGGCGAACATGGCGGCTACATCATCGCAGCGGGGACTCCCGAAGAAGTGATGCTGGTCGAAGACAGTTTGACGGGCGCGTATCTGTCGGGGCGGCTCAAGATTGATGTTCCTGAGCAGCGGCGTCCCGGCAACGGCAAATCGATCACCGTGCGCGGGGCGCGTGAAAACAACCTCAAGGGGGTGGATATTGATTTTCCGCTCGGTAAACTGGTGTGCATCACAGGGGTGAGCGGCAGCGGCAAAAGTTCTGTTATGGTAGATGTGCTGTATCGGCGGATCGCGCAAGTGCTGAACGGCAGCCGCGAGAAACCGGGCATCCATGATCGCATTGATGGGCTGGAGAACATCGACAAGATTATCAACATCGATCAGAGTCCGATTGGGCGGACGCCGCGCAGTAATCCGGCGACCTATACCAAGATGTTTGACTTGATCCGCACGCTGTTTTCAGAGATGCCCGAAAGCAAGATTCGCGGTTACACGGCGGGACGCTACAGCTTCAATGTGAAGGGCGGACGCTGCGAGAAGTGCGAAGGGCAGGGCGTACTGCAAATCGAGATGCAGTTCTTGCCCGACGTATATGTGACCTGTGATGTGTGTCATGGCGCACGCTACAACCGCGAGACTCTGCAAGTTAAGTACAAGGGCAAAAGCATCGCCGACGTGCTGAACATGACGGTCAGCGAAGGCGCGGAGTTCTTCACCAACATCAATACCATTTCGAGCAAGCTGAAAACGTTGAATGAAGTCGGTTTAGGCTATGTACGCATCGGTCAACCTGCGACCACGTTGAGCGGCGGCGAAGCACAACGAATCAAGTTGAGCCGTGAACTTTCCAAGCGGGCGACGGGTCAAACGCTGTACATCCTCGATGAACCGTCAACGGGGTTACATGCGGCAGATGTGAAGCGGTTGATTCAGGTGCTGCAAAAGTTGGTTGATCACGGGAATACCGTGCTGGTGATCGAACATAACCTCGACATCATCAAAGTGTCGGATTGGATCATCGACATGGGACCCGAAGGCGGCGACGCGGGCGGCTATGTGATCGCTACGGGAACGCCGGAAGATGTGGCGCAAGTCGAAGACAGTTACACGGGACAGTTCTTGCGCCAGTACGTGAAGCAGATGGTCTAAATAACCTCACCCCCAGCCCCCTCTCCGAAAAAGGAGGGGGCAGTCAATAAACCTGTGATGCTCCATGATTAACCCACAAAACAGCATGTCCCTTCTCGTGATAAATTTCACTAATTTTATTTGACTGTATACTATGCCTAAATCGTCTCGCTTGAAGGATGGGCAAAATATACAAGGCGTATTTGAAATCACTTCTCCCTGTGTAAATCTTCGGTTATACTGACCAATAGATTAGGGGCTTAACCCCTCCAAAATAAACAAAAAACACCGGATGACACCGGAAAGGGAGTACTTGTAATGGTGGTGGCATATAATACACCGCAAGAGAAAATCACGAGTGTTTACGCAACCGCGCTGGCGCAGTTTGACCGGGCGGTTCGTTATTTGAATCTTGATGACGGCATTGCAGAATTTTTGCGCTACCCGCGCCGCGAATTCACGGTGAATTTCCCCGTGCGGCGTGATACGGGCAAGGTCGAAATGTTCACGGGCTACCGTGTGCATCACAACACGGTGATGGGTCCCTCAAAGGGTGGTGTCCGTTACAGCCTTGCGGTAAATATTGATGAAATTCGCGCCCTTTCTATGTGGATGACATGGAAATGTGCGCTCGTTAACATCCCCTACGGCGGCGCAAAAGGCGGTGTTGTAGTTGACCCCAAAACCCTCAGCCGTAATGAACTTGAACGGCTCACCCGTCGCTACACAGCCGAATTGATCCCCTTGATTAGCCCGAAGATGGACATCCCCGCGCCGGACATGGGAACGAACCCGCAGGTCATGGCGTGGATGATGGATACTTACAGTATGACGGTAGGGTATTCTGTCCCGGCGATTGTGACGGGCAAACCGATCAACATTGGGGGCAGTTTGGGACGCAACGAGGCAACCGGACGTGGCGTGATCGCGTGTATGGTTGAAGCGTTGAAGGGTCACGGTTTCAGCAAGTCCAGCGGCGATACCAGCATCGTTGTGCAAGGGTTTGGTAACGTCGGCTCGAATGCGGCGGGGTTCGCGCACTCGCTCGGCTTTAAAGTCGTAGGGGTCAGCGATGTGTCGGGCGGTTTGTACAACGCCAATGGCTTGGACATCCCCGCGCTGCGTAATTACTACGCTGAAACAGGCACATTGGCGGGCAGCGCGTTAGGGGATGAAGTGACCAACGCTGAACTGCTGGGCTTGCCGTGTGATGTGCTTGCACCGTGCGCGATGGAAGGTGAGATCACGGGTAAGAACGCGAATCAGATCAAGGCGAGGATGATTGTAGAAGGCGCGAACGGACCCACAACACCGGAAGCCGACGATATTCTGAATGATAAGGGCGTGTTCCTTGTGCCAGATATTCTGGCGAACGCGGGCGGCGTTGTTGTTTCGTACTTTGAATGGGTGCAGGACTTGCAAGCGTTCTTCTGGGATCAGGAAGAAGTCTATCGCCAACTTCAACGGGCGATGGCACGCAGTTACTACGCGACGGAACAGACCGCCGAAGAATATGGCGTTGATATGCGTACCGCCGCTCAAATTCTGGCGATTAAGCGGGTTGCAGACGCGCTCGAAACACGCGGTATCTACCCGTAGATCGTCCTCATACTTCGTGCTTTTTTCTCCACAAAACGGACTGATCGATCAGTCCGTTTTGCTTTTCACCCCATGCCGCTACAATTAAATAGGAGAGTTACGAATACCCCACCCCCGACCCCTCCCCAAATTCAGGGAGTGGAGCAAGCAAAAGCTTTGCGGGTGAGGGAAAATACGATGGGGAAGCCCAGTGCGAAAGACACAATGAATGATGAAGTGGACTGAAAACTTGGCGGGCAGATTCGGGGCGAACGCAGTCAGCGGGTCGCTCAAAGATGCACTGGCGGCAGGACGAACAGCACGATTCGCAGAAGATTACACGAACGCGATTGCACACTTTAGCCGCGCTTCTGAACTCGCAACCGCTGCCGGAAATCGAGATGCTGCGGTGAGCGCAGACATGGCGCGTGCCGAATGCTTGATCCAACTGGCGCGTTATGAGGAAGCCGCCGTGCTGATCGAGGCGCAGTACAGGGGGGCGCAAAACGATACTCAACGCGGGTTGATCGTGCTGAGGCGGGGCATATTGTTCGCAGCACAAGGCGAGGCGGCACGAACCGATTATGAACTCGCACTTCGCCACGCCCGCAGCGTTAAGTCGGATGAGTTGGAAGGGCGAGCATTAGGCGAACTCGGCGCGATGTATCTTGCCGAAGGCAACGCCAGCTATGCCTCCCATTTGCTGCGCGACGCGGTGAGTAAAATCAACGCAGCCGGTGAAGTTGATAACAGCAGCCGAATCGTGGGTTTACTCGGTCAATCGCTGGTCGAAAGCGGTCAAGACGTGGAAGGGCAGCATTTGATCGAACGGGCGTTGACCCTTGCCGAAAACATGGGCAGTCGTGCCGATGAACGTCAATGGGCGACCATCTTAGGCAAACGGGCAGCGCGGGAAGGTCGTTTTCAAGACGCGAAAGGGTTGTACGGACAGGCGCTGCCGTTGTTTAATCCTGATATGCCTACCGCCGCTTATGTGATGACTTTATGTGAACTGAGCAAAGTCTGTTTGAGTTTACGTGAGATGGCAGATGCGCTTGGATACGCTCAAACGGCGGTGCGGGCGGCTGAAAAAGTGAATATAGAGGGTGTGACACGGGCGGCACGCGGGACATTAGGCGTCGTGCTGCGCGTATCCGGTAAGTATGAAGAAGCGATCCCGCATTTAGAGGCGGCGAGCGCGGCTGAACCGATTGAGATTGATGTCCTTCGCAGTCTGGCGGCGGCACAGGCGAATAGCGGCGAAGTTGATTCTGCGATCAAAACGTATCAACGGGCGATCACGGCGGCGGAAAAATCGCCGTTGGAACTGGCACTGGTACGGCGCGATCTCGGCTTGGCGTATCACAAGCTGGGCGACTTGCAGGAAGCGATTCATGAATGGTCGCTGGCGCTGGCGATCTATGAAGAAAGAAAAGCATCGGCACAAACGGCGCGTCTGCTGTGCGATACCGCGAATGCACGTAAGGCACTCGGTCATTATGCGCGGGCGATGAAGGATTACGAAACGGCGCTGATGGTGCTTAACTCGGTGGATGAGAATGATCTTGAAACGCGGGGACTCGTTCTGTCGAATGCGGCAAACGCTTATGCAGAACTCGGTGATGCGGAGTCGGCTGATGCGTTTTTCAACGAGGCAATCCAGATTTCAGATCGCTTGGGCGATAAAGTCGGCGAGTCTACACGGGCGGGCAACTACGGCTGGTTTTTGCTCAACGTAGGCAGACCGCGCCGCGCCATGTCTACGATTGAACGGGCGTTGCAACTGAGCCGCGAACAACATATGCTGCTGCATACGGCTGTGCAAACGGATAATCTCGGTTTGGTCTATGATGCGCTTGCGGATTATCCGACGGCACTGGACTATCATCAACAAGCGTTGAACCAGCTTATTGAAATCAATCAACCGTACTGGATTGCATTAGCGCGGATTAACATGGCGAACACGCTGATCGCGTTGGCGCAAATCGATAAGGCGACAGAACTGCTTGAAATGGCGCTGAAAGAAGGACGTTCGAGCGGGCGAATTGACGTGTTGATCAGCGCGTTGACCGGGCTGGCACAGGCGGCAATAGCTCGGCTTGAAGTCCGTAATGCCGACATCTATTTGAGTGAGGCGATCACCCTAGCACGCAAGTACGATCAGCGGCGCTTGCTGGCGGAAGCGTTGAGCGCACGGAGTCGATTACAAGCCCAGACGGGTCAACCCGCCGAGGCGGTCAGCGCATGGGAAGAAGCCCACAAACTGTATACGATGCTGCATATGCCGCAAGCGAAAATTCAACCCGCATGGTTGTCAAAAGAGAAGGACAGTTAAAAGTAAAAAAGCAATTAGCAATTAGCAATTAGCAATTAGCTAAAAGCTAAAAGCTAAAAGCTAAAAGCTAAAAGCTAAAAGCTAAAAGCTAAAAGCTAATCGCCTATTTGAACTTTTAACTTCCCCTAGAGTAAGGATGTTATGGCAAATTTCTGGTGTGTCTCTGCGCCCCTGTTCAGTCATACGGATTGGGGCGGTTTTCTGAAAATGGCGCAAGCGTTGATTCAGCGCGGGCATTCGGTGACGTGGGTGAGCGAAAGCGGCATCGGCGGGGCGGTAAAAGAACGCGGAGTCCCGTTTGTGCCGATTTCTCACACGGGCTGGTTGTGGCCTCCACCCCCTTTGCCGGATGTGACGAGCCTTTCGCCAACGGATGCGGTGATGCTGCGCTATCGGCGGGCGCTGGATACGTGGCTGAGTGAAGATTTGGTTGCGGCGGGTGTCGAGTCGCTGATCGCACTGGCGGATCAAATTGGCAAACCGGATGTGATCATCACTGATCCGTTTTTGAGCGCGGCGGCGTTGGCGGCGGAACGTTTGAACGTACCGCTGGTGGTCGCGGGGTGGTGTGCCATGCGCGACCTCAACGAAGATGCCATGTTCTATGTACAGAAAGAGTTAGCGCGGGACAGCGTAGATCGGTTGGAACGGCTGTACGCTCGTTTCGGTTTGACGGGAGTCAATTTTGCGAAGGGCGCAACCCCGTCGATCTTGAGTCCGCATTTGCACATCAACTATTTTAGCCCGGAATGGTTTCAAGCAGACGCTTATAATCTGCTGCCGCAAAATCTATTTGTGGGCGGGTTGCCGACTGTGCCGAGTGACCCCCCGCCGGACTGGTTGACACAAATTCCAGAATCCGCGCCGCTGGCATTGATCACGCTTGGTACGACGTTCACGGGCGATCTCGGATTTTTCGCGTGGGCGGCACAGGCGGCAAATCGAGCGGGCTTGATCCCGATTGTGGTACTGGGATGGAATCCAATGATGCCGGACGATAAAGCCAAGCTCAAAGCGGCGCTACCCAAAACAACACGGATGCTCAATTGGGTGAGCTTTCCGCATGTTCTGCCGCGTACCCGCTTGATGATCCATCATGGCGGCATGGGGACGACTCACGCGGCGCTGGTGTACGGCGTGCCTCAGTTGGTTGTGCCGCACGCGGCGGATCAGCAAGGGCAAGCGCGGCGGGCGTCACAGGCGGCGGTTGGAATCAAACTGACGGCGCATGAGGTCAGACATGGCATGTTGATGAAAGGGGTGAAGGCGCTGGCAACCGATGAGAGCGTACTGGCGACGGCGCGGCGATTTGCGGCGGATTTACACGCGCTCGGCGGAGTCGAACGGGCGGCAGAGGCACTTGAGGTGCTGGCGAACAAATAACCTCACCCCCAACCCCTCTCCAAGTGGAGAGGGGAGACAAGCTAATGTCGGTGAAATTTTATCAAACAGGA
>JBBQRJ010000189.1:0-8853 GCA_038214955.1 Aggregatilineales bacterium
TGCACGACCAATACCGTCACCATGCCGAACATGCCACCCCGCGATTCCGCGTGCGTCAAAATGTGACAGTGGAACGCCCATAGCCCTAATTCGTCGCAGTCAATAATCACATCATAACGTTCGCCGGGCGCAATGTTAAGCGTGTCGCACAAATACGGCTGCGGCAGATTAAACCCGTCTTTGGCGATCACCTGCTGCGGAATGCCGTGCAAGTGCATGGGGTGGATCATCAAGCCTTCATTAAAATAACGAACGCGAATACGATCTCCGAATTTGGCAAGAATCGGCTGCGTGTACGGGAACGATTTACCGTTGATCGTGAAGCCCATTGCCGAGTCGTTCAGCACAAACAAGTAATCTGCTGTGACTTCCGGTTCTGCGCTGGCATCTGCGGGGTCAATGATGAACGCCGCCAGTAAACCGCGTGTGACCTGTTCCGCCGCGTTATGATGCGAGTGATACATATGCGTGCCATAATTGCGGATCGGGAACTCGTAGGTGCGCGTGCCGCCGGGGATGATCGGCTGTTCGGTCACGAACGGGACACCATCCTGATCGTTCGGTATACGCAGCCCATGAAAATGGATCGCTGTGCTTTGGGTGAGTTCATTGGTGACAATCAGGCGCACGTTGTCGCCTTCAGTGACGCGAATGTAGGGTCCAGGAACGATTCCATTGTAGGTCATAGCCGGGTAGCTCATGCCGGGGGAGGTTTCCCATTCGACCTCTTGACAGGTGACGTTGAAAACTTTTGTATCCCCGTCCAGCGTGTATTCGAGGGGCAATCCCCAGAAATTCGGGTCTGCGCCTATATTAGCGAGGAACGTTTCGACGCCTTCACGGTGGTGCCGATCCATCTCTTCCCAACTGGCAGGTTCAGTTTGTGCCAATGGTTTGTCAAATGGGGTCGTTTTAAGCCCGAACGCCCCGGCGCTGACTGCGCCCGCGCCCATAAGTTTTAGAAAGTCTCTACGCTGCATCAGATTTTCCTTCAATGCGGGAGAGTCGCCAGCGGCAGCTTCCCAGTATGCATTTATTTCTAACGGATGGTAACTATCCTAAACGAGGTGTGGTAATCTTTTTAGGCATGAACGGCACGTTTTCTATGTGACAAAAATCACTTGAACGCCTCATACCTTCCAGCGATAATAGGGCGCTTCAAGCAAGTGTTATCGACTATTGAAATTTAGAGGAAACTCGATGGGTAACAACACTCCCACTCGTTCAACGGAGCAATTCCCACTTGTCCCCGCGATGATCTTATTGGTCTTTTTGGGGGTTGTCCTTGCCCTGATGTTGGCTGGGCAGCCACGACTCGCAGCGCAAGCGCGCCCAACCGCTGTTCTCACCGCAACCGAAGTCGCCGTTTTGCCGACTGCTGTCCCCGCCGAAGTGCAAACCATTGCCTATGATCCGGCAAGCGTCAGCGCGGGCGAAACGTTGATCATGGGGACGTGTTCTGCATGTCACGGTATGAATGCACGCGGCGTGCCGGGTTTGGGCAAAGACTTACTCGACAGCCCTTTCATCGATGGGTTGACCGATGCAGCACTGCACGATTTCATTGTGGTGGGGCGTACCGCCTTTGACCCGCTGAACACGACAGGCGTCACCATGCCAGAGTATGGCGGCAACCCAGCGTTGACCGATCAAAACCTCTATGACCTCATTGCTTATATGCGGGTGAATGCCGTAAATCCTGAACGGATTGCGGGCGGCGATCAGCCTGAAGCAGTGCCAAGCGAAACAGCCCCTACTGATGTGATCGCTGTGACCGAAGAAGCGCCGTATATGCTGCCGATTGATCGGCTTGGCTTGAACTCGAATGCAACCGCCACGCCCACAGAAGCCTATGTGCTGCCGATTGATCGGTTTGGCTTGAACTCGAATGCAACCGCCACGCCCACAGAAGCCTATGTGCTGCCGATTGATCGCTTCGGGGTAAACCGAACCACGACCCCTACACCGGGGCAGTAAAACGAAAAGAAAAAGTCACCGTAGACAGTTCACACAACGAGTACCGTTTTTACTGTCTACGGTGACCTGTCTACTTCGTTTCTTTACGCACGTGGGGCGATTTCTTCTTCGGCGGTCTTGCCAATCCAACCGGGGGAGTCGCTGGCAGGGAACGACTGTTCAGACGCTTCCTGTACGACACCCTTTTTGCGGGTCTCGTCAAGGTAGCTCAAATAGGCATCGTCAGTTCGCGCCGCCATGATGTAATCGTTGCGGTGCAAATTCTTGATGGTGTGCGTTGACCATTGAACCTTGACCGTTTTGTAGCCTAACGTCATAAGCGGGTGATGGTTCTCTGCATCCGCCGCCGCTGCTACCATGCTCAAAAAACCTACCCCGTCAGCATATTTCTCAAATTCAAACGTGCGCCGTAATTCACGCCCGTCCTCTGCCTCTCCTAATTCCCACATTGGCACATCAAGCTGAAACGTCTTGATCTCATCGTCGGTTACGCTCAC
The DNA here is from genome assembly GCA_038214955.1 of Aggregatilineales bacterium. Taxonomy (GTDB): domain Bacteria; phylum Chloroflexota; class Anaerolineae; order Aggregatilineales; family Phototrophicaceae; genus Flexifilum. The sequence goes on from JBBQRJ010000189.1 coordinate 2,475, forward strand.
GCAGTCGGCGTTACAGGCAACACACTTTTCTTGGGATAGCATCGTGGGCATGAAGTGTCTCCGTCATTACGATTGACATAAAACTATTGGCAGTTTACCTCAAGTATGCTAAGTTTTGCAAGAGTATCGGCAAAAAAGGGGACACAGTGATGATCGGGCTGATGATTGAAGGGCAATCGGGTTTGACATGGGAACGATGGGATCGCATTTTACGCACAGCAGAACGCTCCGGTTATCAGTCTGTATTCCGTTCCGATCATTACACCGAGTCGATTAACGAGGATCATGAGTCGTTGGAGGCATGGGTGTCGCTGACTTACGCGGCGACTCATACGCAAACGCTTGAATTTGGCACGCTGGTTTCCCCGATCACCTTTCGCCAACCTGCACTGCTGGCACGTATGGCGGCGGCAGTCGATGACCTCAGCCGGGGGCGGTTGACGCTCGGCATGGGGACGGGTTGGATGGAGCGCGAACATAAGAATTTTGGCATCCCGTTTCCGCCGCTCTCCACACGCTACGCTATGCTGAAAGATGGGCTTGAAGTCGTGACTCGCCTATTCCTCAGCGAGACGCCTGTATCGTATCAGGGAGAGCATTATCAGCTGCACGATGCGATTTTGCTGCCCCGTCCTGCACGCGAAGGGGGACCCCCGATCATGATCGGCGGCAATGGGCGCAACAAAACGCTGGCACTCGCCGCTGAGTATGCCGACGAGTGGAACGGCGTATTTATTCCACATGAAACCTACCGTGATCTCAACGGGCATTTGAGCGACCTGCTCTCAGAACGGGGACGAGCGGTTAGCGAAGTCACGCGCTCGTTGATGACGCGGGTTGTTTTCGCGCAAGATGACGCGGCGCTGGACAAGATCAAGAGCGAACGCGGCAAGACGCTAGACGAACTGCGCGGCGGCGGGCGCTCGATGGCGGGGACGCCTACTATGCTGGTGGATCAAATTGGGGCGTACATTGAGGCGGGTGTCGAGCGTTTCATGCTGCAATGGCTGGAACTGGATGATCTTGAAGGCATTGAACGTATGGCAAGCGACGTGCTGTCGCAGTTCAGACGGTAGACCTCACCCTCTAGCTCCCTTTACGAGCGGAACAGCCTCACCTCTAAAGCCCCTCTCCATTTGGAGAGGGGTTGGGTTGGGGTGAGGTTCTACTTATTCTTTCACCTTACGCAGATCGTTATTTCTGACCCCACCCCCGACCCCTCCCCGAATTCGAGGAGGGGAGCAAGCAGACTCTTGTTTGCGCCCTCCCCTGAATTCGGGGGAGGGAGGCGAGCGCAGCGAGCGGGGTGGGGGTCAAACTGACACCCCGCGTAAGGTGAGTTATTCTTTCAAAGCGGCGACATGAGAGGCGGCTTCTTCGACCACGCGCTCAAACAGAAGTTGCATCAGGTCATCAGCCACTTGATACTCGCCGCCGAAGCATCCGTCACCTAAGACCTCGCGGGCAGTGTTTCCCTCACTGAGTAGATCAAGGTTGACTGTGTTTTTGGGTTCGCGGGGTGAATCGACTAAGCGATTAAAGGTGAAGTTTTCGCCCCAATTGGCATGATCCATTGCTAAACCGTATTCATCTTCAAAGTCTTTGACCGCATCGCTGCGCCACCAGTCATACCACGAGATGACTGCTAGACCTTCCAGATGCAGTTCGGTCAGCCTTGACGGAAGTTTGTTGCCCCCATGCCCATTGAGGATGAAGAAACGCGAAAACCCCTGCATGATCAAGCTGTCTACGATGTCATTGAGAACCGCATCAAAACTGGCGGGGCTTAAACTGATCGTGCCGGGGAAGTCGAGAAACAATTCGCTCACGCCAAAGTTGAACGGCGGCGCGATCAACACATTTTCGCGTTCGGCAATGGCAAGCGCCAACCGCGACGGAATTAAGATGTCGGTGAGCAAACTCAAATAGGCGTGTTGTTCTGTCGCCCCTGTGAGCAATATGATGCGATTATCACGCTCTAGATAGCGTTCGACATCCATCCAATTGAGGTCTTGCAGCATAAAATTCATGGTTGTTCCTGCTGTTTCAAGCCTTGCGCTAGAAGTTCTGCGATGTGGACGACGCGCTTGGCGCTGTCTTGACGGCTGAGACCGCCGTTCATCTGCGTGAGGCAGCTTGCATCTCCGGTGATGATCATGTCGGCATCTGCCGCATTGATGTGAATCACCTTGTCTTTGAGCATCGCCCCGCTGATCTCCGGCATTTTCACCGCGAACAACCCGCCGAATCCGCAGCATTGATCCGCGCCTGTGAGGTCGGTCACCGTCACACCCTCAATTTCGCTGGCGAGGGCTTGTGCTTGTGTACCGAGGTTCATCAAGCGGTAGCCGTGACAGGCTTGGTGAAATGCGACTTTGGTGGGCGGAAGTTTCGCGCCCAAGTCGGTGATCCCCAGACCATCTACCAGATACTCGGTGAATTCCCATGTGATCGATGCCGCCCATGTCGCACGGTCACGCCATTCGGGATCGTTCTCGAATAATTCGGGATAGTAATGGCGCACCATCGATGCACACGACCCCGACGGGCAAACGATCACTTCTGCGTCGGCAAAGGCGGTGAGGAACTGTTTTGCTACACCTTTGGCGTCATCACGAAAGCCAGAATTGAACGCGGGTTGACCGCAGCAAGTTTGATTTAAGGGGAAACGAACCTCTACCCCGACATGTTCAAGAATTTCGACCACCGACACCCCGGTATTGGGATAAATCATATCAATGATGCAGGTGACGAACAGCGAAACCGGTTTGTACATCGGGGAAGGGCGTAATAATTCTTCAGTCATCGAAAAGCGTCCTGTTAAGCACAATTTAAGCGATTATAGCACGGGGTGGCATGTTGGCATGATTGATGTCATATGAAAATCTCCATATGATGAGCGCGTATGCAGGGGGAATGGTTCATATGACGACTGAAGTGATTACGATTCGACGGGCAACCTTAGAGGATGTAGAGACGATTTTGCATCACCGCCATACGATGTTCCGGGATATGGGAATGCCCATTGCGCCCGACAAAATAGAGCAGATTAGCGCGGCATATATGCAGTGGATGACCACTACAATCACAGCGGGGCAGTATATCGGCTTTTTCGCCGTGACCCCTGACACTGAGGGCAGCGAACAAATCATCGCCGGGGCGGGGCTGTGGCTGCTGGACTGGATTCCCAACCTACTTGACGGCAATACGCAGCGCGGCTACATCATGAACGTATACACCGAACAGGCATTCCGCAAGCGGGGTTTAGCGCGGCAATTGGTTGATCTATGCGTGGATCACTGTCGTGATCTGGGGATTCGTGTCGTCGTGCTGCACGCCAGCGATGAGGGGCGTCCCATTTATGAGTCAATGGGTTTCAAGCAAACCAACGAAATGCGGCTCGTGTTTCCTGACTGAGGCGAATACTTTTCTCGCACACGGGATTGTAGGGGCGACCCAACATGGTCTTGCGCGTCAAGTTAAGCGATTTGCCGGAGGCTCAAGCCTCCGGCAAGGGGTAGAAAGCCTCCTAAAGGAGGCTCAAACGCGCTCCGTCAGTGTCAATTTCCGGCTCATCCTCCGATGTAAACGACGCTTTTGCTTGCTCCCCTCCTCGAATTCGGGGAGGGGTCGGGGGTGGGGTTAGAAATTAAGGTGAGTATCTAACACAGCGGACGCCCAACGGGGGCGTCCCCACATAATTCTTGTCGTCAGGGTTTACCCTTCCGCGATCAACTTCTCCAGCCGTTCCTCAAATTCGCGGCGGGAACGAATATCAATCGGGGCGGCTAAGAATCGTTGAAACGTCGCCGCGTCAAGTTCGTTCATGTCGTACCAACTGCGAAACATCTCCGTCAGCGTGATCGTGTCGCCTTTGAAGGGTTCGTGCGTCACCGGATCACCTGCTTTGACATAGCCTGTCTCGATCACACGGCAGTACAAGCCGGGACGTTCGGCATGGCGGAATTTCTTCACAAACTCAGGATCGCCCATTCGAGCCGCAAGCGTCCCGCACGGGATTCGCGGCGCGGTCACTTCGAGCAGCACGTCTCCCACCCGCAAGCGATCTCCGATGGAAAACCGCTGGCTTTCTAACCCCTCTACTGTGAGGTTATCGCCAAACACGCCCGCTGGCAGTTCGCGCCCGATCTGGTCTTGCCACCAGTCATAATCTGCACGTCCATAGACGTAGACGGCTTGGTCTTCACCGCCGTGATGCTTGCTATCGACCACCGCATCCCCCTTAAGTCCCAATGTGCCGATGTACACGGGTGATTCGCTCGGCTGCTTGTAAATGCCTGTGCGCTCAACCTGCTTGCCGTTCTTGAGGTCGCGTTCCTGCCCGATGTTGACGCTGATTAAATACATGGTGTGCCTCGTTTTTCCTGTAAAAATGGATGCCATGAAGGGCGTCCCTACGAATCGTTTGGTTGTGCGTTATACTATGATTACCGTGATTGTAACGTTATGTAGCAAGGCTTATGATGCGCTTTATGAGGTTTCTCTTACTCTTGTTCCTGCTTACTCCCCTATCCGTTTTAGCTCAAGAAGGTGACCCTGTGGATAATCCGTATGCTGGTCGTGCAGATTTACCCGCGCCGGAGTTTCCCACCGATGTAGACTGGATCAATGTTTCTGCGCCGATCACGCTTGAAAGTTTACGCGGTAAGATCGTGCTGTTGGATTTCTGGACGTATGGCTGCATCAACTGCATTCATATGATCCCCACGTTGGAACGGCTCGAAGAACGCTACGGGGACGCGCTGCTCGTGATCGGCGTGCATTCTGCGAAATTCGAGAATGAAGGCGACACCGAAAATATCCGCCAGATTGTACAGCGGTACGGACTGCAACATCCGGTGATCAACGACAGTGGTTTTCGCGTGTGGCAAACCTACAGCGTGCGGGCGTGGCCCTCGTTTGTGTTGATCGATCCGCGTGGGAATATCCTCGCTATGCAAGCGGGCGAAATTCCGTTTGAGGCATTTGACCGCGTGATCGGCGGTATGGCGGAATACTTCGAGTCGATTGGCGAACTGAACCGCGATCCGCTGGAATTGGCGCTCGAAGGCGCGAATGTTCCCGGCAGTTTGCTAGCCTTCCCCGGCAAGGTGCTAGCAGATGAAGCGAGTAACCGTCTATACATCGCGGATACCAATCACCACCGGATTATCATCGCCGCGCTGGATACGTATGAAGTGATCGACGTGATTGGCAGCGGATCACGCGGTTTGCTAGATGGCGATTACGATGAGGCGCGTTTCAATAAGCCTCAGGGGTTGGCGCTGCACGGCGATAATCTTTTCGTGGCGGATACTGAAAATCACGCCATACGCCACATCGACTTGCTGACCAACGCAGTTATGACGGTTGCCGGAACAGGGGAACAGGGTTACACGCGCTACCCTCTCAATCAAGCACAGCCCGCGCAGACGACGGCGATCAGCAGCCCGTGGGATGTGACCTTCGGAGAAGATGATCTACTCTACGTGGCTATGGCGGGCGTGCATCAAATCTGGGCGCTTGATGTGGCACGCCAGACGATCACCCCCGTGATTGGCAGTGGGCGTGAGGCGTTGGTCAACACAACGCTGATCGAGTCTGACCTTGCACAGCCGAGCGGCTTATTTTTCCGTGATGGTGTGCTGTATTTCGCGGACAGCGAATCGAGTACGGTACGGGCGGCAAATATCACGGCGGATCAACTGTCTACGGTGGCGGGGACGCTCGATAACAACCTGTTCGATTTTGGCGATATGGATGGTGTGGTAGGTGTATCGCGCTTGCAGCATCCGTTAGCCGTGACAGGCGGCGCGTCCGGTGATTTGTTCGTGGCGGATACCTACAACAGCACGATCAAGCGGCTTGACCCGACGGCAGCGACGATCACGACATTCAGTGGGGCGGGCAGCCCCGGCGGTCTGCGGGATGGGACGCTCGAAGAAGCCGAATTTGACGAACCGGGCGGCTTGTCGCTGGCAGGGGATCGCTTGTTCGTGGCAGACACGAACAACCATGCCATCCGTGTGATTGATCTAGTGGCGGGGACAGTTTCCACGCTGGTATTCCCCAACCCTGAAACCTTGCAATTTGAGGGTGAAACGACGGTCATTGGCGGCAATCAAGGCGATGATGTGCTGCTGACTCTGGAACCGCAAACCGTCGCGGCGGGCGCGGGTGAAATCGTCTTGCAGATTGTGCTGCCCGAAGGCTACAAGATCAACGAGCGTGCGCCCTCGCGTGTGGAGTGGAACACGGCAGACGAGGCAATTGAGATTGCTGAAACGAACCGCGCACAGGCGATCCTGTCTACCGAAGTACGCTTGCCTGTCACTTTGCGTGAAGGCGAGGATATGCTGTTCGGCGTGCTGACGGTCTA
>JBBQRJ010000190.1:0-8851 GCA_038214955.1 Aggregatilineales bacterium
GGACGCAAAAAAGACCTGATCATCGTGGCGGGGAAGAACGTCTACCCGCAAGACATCGAGAATTTGCTCAACGACATTCCCGGCGTGTATCCCGGACGGGTGGTCGCGTTTGGCATCCCCAACACGAGTTTAGGCACAGAAGATATTGCCGTGCTGGTGGAAGGCGCAACCGATGATGTGCCAGAAGATGACGATCAACGCGGGGCAATCGTGCGCGAAGTACGCGGACGGATCGCCATGAACACCGAAGTCACGGCACGTTATGTCGAAGTGTTACCGCCGCGTCAGTTGATCAAGACCAGCAGCGGCAAAATCGCCCGGTCTGCCAACCGTGAGAAATTTCTTGATGGGTTAAGCGACTAGCATCCTTGCGGATTGACGCACGATAGCGGGTTTGTTAAACTAATGCCTATGTTGATGGGTTGTTGGCGATTGGCTCAAACCGGGCCCTACGCGGCGGGACATCCGAACCGTGTCAGGACCGAAAGGTAGCAGCACTAAGGACTGTAACCCGGGTGCCGTGGGTCTACCCGGTTTGAGCCAAGCGCCAATAACTCGTTTTTATTTCCGGTGACTGCGTTGGAACGTTCGACTCCGCCCACGCTGCCCAAACCTCCCGGCAGCCTCCCAACCAAGCCCCGGCGACCTGCCGGACTTCGCTTACGCGCCCTACTTCCCCTCATCATCGCAATCAGCCTTGCGGCGGTGATCACGGTCACACTGGTGATCGGGTTGGTCATCCTCTGGGTGACGGTCATCCCGGTGACGGTCATCGTGGATGGAGAGGCAACGCAGGTTACGTCGCGTGCTGCCGATGTCGCGGGCTTATTAGACGAATTCCAAATCCTGATCAGCGAGGGCGATCTCGTCAACCCCGACCTAGACACTCCGCTTGCACCCGATCTGGTGATCTCGATTGCCCGCGCCCGCACCGTTTTTTTAATCGTAGACGGAAACACGACCCCCTTATGGACGCCGCTCACCAACCCCGACGCTATTTTGCGTGACGCTCAAGTGACTGTCGGGGCAGATGACCGCATCGTGATTGATGGCACACAAGCCCGCCTCGCTGATCTGTCACGCTGGCCCGTCCCCGTGACCGCGCTGTTGATCCGCCACGCGCTCGATTTGACGATCACCGATGGAAACGACATGCGGACGCTGCGAACGACGGCGCTCACGGTAGGCGAAGCCCTGTTTGAAGCGGGCATGACGCTGTATCTCGCAGATGAGGTCTACCCCGGTTTGAACGCGCCCGTCACGGCTGACCTGAACGTCACGATTGAACGCGCCCGCCCGATCAATATTATTGCGGACGGCGAAACTATTCAGACGCGCACACAGGGCGAGACGGTCAGCGATGCGTTAGCCGACGCGGGGGTGTCGCTCGTGGGGCTGGATTACGCGATTCCCGGTGAGGAAACGCCGCTGCTGCCGGGGATGTCGGTGCGGGTGATCCGCGTGACCGAAGACATCACCACCAGCGAAACGACGATTGCCTACGAGACGGTTTATCAAGCCGACCCCACGTTGGAGATCGATCAACAGCGCGTGGCGCAGAACGGCGCGAACGGAACGCAAACGACCCGACTCCGTGTGCGCTACGAAAACGGCATCGAAGTGGAGCGCATCGAAGAAAGCACGAGCGTCACCCGCCAAGTCGCCAATCATGTGATCGCCTATGGGACGAACGTCGTGATCCGCACCATCGACACACCCGACGGACCCCGCGAATACTGGCGCAAGCTGCGAATGTACATCACCAGCTATCATCCGGCGGCGTTGGGCGGCGACAGCACCACCGCAACGGGGGATACTGTTCAGCGCGGGATTGTGGCTTCGGATACTGACGTTTTACCCTTCGGCACACAAATTTATGTGCGGAATTACGGCGTCGGCAGGGTAGCAGACACGGGCGCAGAGCGGCGCGATCCGCTGTGGGTTGATCTCGGTTACAGTGATGCCGATTGGCGCTCGTGGTCGGGTTATGCCGATGTGTATATTTTGACGCCCGTCCCGCCGCAAATTGACTATTTTCTCGTAAATTGATCACATCCCTACAGAGGAGGCATTATGCCCAACCCTAAAGCCCTGCTGGATCATTTTGGTGTGATCCCTAAAAAGAGTCTCGGTCAAAACTTTTTGCACGACCCGCAAGCGTTGGAAAAGATCGCAGACGCCGCCGAACTGATGCCCGATGATACGGTTCTCGAAATTGGACCCGGCACAGGCGCATTGACCGAAGTGCTGGCACAGCGCGTCAAACGGGTGATCGCCGTTGAACTGGATCGCCGCCTAGAGCCGATCATGGGGCTGACGCTTGCGCCTTATCACAACGTCGAAGTGATCTTTAACGACATCATGAACGTGAACATTCGTGAATTGATCGGCACAGACGATGATTATGTCGTGGTGGCGAACGTGCCGTATTACATCACGAGCGCCATTTTGCGTTTGCTGTTTGAAAGTGAGCCGCGTCCGCGCCGGATCGTGCTGACGGTTCAGCTTGAGGTCGGGCAGCGCATGATCGCTAAGGCGGGGGATATGTCGCTCCTCAGTGTGAGCGCCCAGTTTTACGCCAAGCCGAAGATCGTCACGCGCTTCAACAAAGCGGTCTTTTACCCGCGTCCCGATATTGACAGCGCCGTCGTGCGGCTTGATGTGTACGACAAACCGCAAGTCGATGTCCCTAGCGCCGAATTGTTCTTTCGCGTGGTCAAAGCCGGCTTTGGACAGAAGCGCAAGCAGTTGAAAAACTCGGTGTCGGAAGGCTTGCACATTGACGCCGAGTCAGCGGTGGTGCTGCTCAAAGCGGCGGGCATCGACCCCACGCGCCGCGCCGAAACGCTCTCGCTGGTAGAGTGGGCGGCGCTCACACGGGGGGTTCACGCCGCATCCTCATAAGATTATTGTTCAGCGGCGAAATACGGCGCGATCCCCGACGCCAGCAGCGCCAAGACTGCATCCGGTGACTGCTTGCGTTTGGTACGCGCAGCCTGTAATGCTGTCCCGAAAATAGCCCATCCAAGCGTGAGCGCCACTTGATCGGGCGAAGTGGCGTTCGGTTTTGTCCGCGTGATCCATGCGATCAACAGTGCTTGAACATACTGCTGTACCTGTATACCAATGAGCATCTGTTCCATATGCAAACCTGTAGGGGCGCAGTGTCCGGTAAACTGATCCATGAACTCGCATACGGTGTCGGTAAGCAAGCGTAAATTCGTCGGCGTGGGGAGTATGTCACACGCGGGTCTATTTTCGTCTCATTGGCTTTAAGCAACATTTTTGCCCCTTTGTTGTCTACCCGCTGTAAACAACATCGCCTATTTTGATCGCCAACGATTCATGGTTTCGTGATATACTAGCACATGCGTTCTGTATATAGGAGAGTTATCTATGAATCGTTTGATGGAAGAAAGAGGGTCGTGGGTTGAGCCGACACACGCGCTGCGCGACCATGTGATGGGTTTGCTCGACGATGCCGATCTCGCATTTAACGCCGGTGGCAGCAATGCGACGTTTGGGGCGTTGATCCGCGAGTTCGGTGAAATTGAACATGCCTATGTCGAATCGTTCAAGACGCTCAAGCAAGATTTCAGCTATCGTCACCCCGATGTGGGCATTGCCGCCAGCGTTGATGGGCTGCAAACATGGTTCAAACAGCTCGATTCAGAGATGAAAACTACGCTGGAAGCATTCTCCAATGACGATCTCGACAGCAAACCGATTGCCCGTGCGGGCGGGTGGGACGCTCCGATCAGTCTACAACTCGACATCTACCTTCAAGCGGCGCTGATCTTCTTAGGCAAGGCGGCGATCTATGCACGGGCGCTGAACAAGCCGCTGTCATCCGACTTTAAAGATTGGATTGGCTAATCCATGACACAGAAAACCATGCCAGAAAATTTCGCCAGCGCGGTGCTGTTCATTCTGGATGAAACCTTCGATAACGTTCATGGCGTCTACCTCGACAAAAACACATCCCTGTTCGAGACTCTGGCGACCATCAGCGCCGAAGAAGCCTCGCGCCCTGTTTCGGCAACCTGCGCCACACTTGCGGCTCAGGTCGCGCATGTCGCCTTTTACCTCGACACCACGCGCCGATTTGTGACGGGCGAATTGGGCGAAGGGGTTCGAGTCGATTGGGGCGAAATCTGGCGCACCGTGCGCGAAGTCACGCCGGAAGAATGGGAAGCCAGCAAACAGCATTTGCGCGACAGCTACAACAGCATCATTGAACTGGTCAAGACGACGCCCGATTTCAACAATGAAGATGTGATCGGCGGGACTATTGGCGTCATTGTGCATACCGCGTATCATCTGGGCGAAATTCGGCAAGCCCTCTGCACCCTCAAAAGTAGTTGATTCGGGCTGCGTGAGAACGGAGTCCCATGCAATCCATACGCGATCTACTCACTTCTGCTCGCCAGCGCATCCCCGGTTTAGATGCACAGGTGCTGTTAGCGGACGTTTTAAGCGTAGATCGGGCGGTTTTGCTGGCTCACCCCGAAGCGATTCCATCGGTTGAACAGGCGGATCGCTTTGGCGCATGGGTCGAACGGGCGGCGGCGGGCGAACCGATTGCCTATATTCTGGGACGGCGGGCATTCTATGACCGGGATTTTTGGGTCACGCCCGCCGTTTTGATTCCACGCCCTGAAACCGAACTGCTGCTCGAACAAGCCCTAACGTTTGCGAAGTCGAAAACATCGCTGCAAGCGGTGGATATTGGCACGGGGAGCGGGGCGCTTGCCGTGACCTTCGCGGCACTCACCCCCCATGCTGAGGTGTACGCCGTTGATGTGAGCGCGGCGGCGCTGGCGATAGCGCGGCGTAACGCTGAACGGCACGCGGCGCGGGTCACATTCGCACAGGGCGATTTGCTGACGCCGTTCCTCGATCACACGTTTGATTTGATCATGGCGAACCTACCCTACATCGCCGCTGATGAAGTCCCGACGCTGGCGGTCAGCCGTTACGAGCCGACTCTCGCGCTGGATGGCGGCGGTGACGGGCTTGACCTGATCCGCCGCTTGATCGGGCAAATCCCCCGTGTCACTCGTCCCGGCGCGTTGATCCTGTTAGAGATCGGCGCGGGTCAAGGCGCGGCGGCGCTCGATATTGCCCGAAGCCTCAACCCCGCCTCTGCCGATCTTTTGCTCGATTACGCCGGATTGGATCGCATTGTGAAGATCACGCGGTAGAACGGTAGTCGATTAGTTGGAGAAGCGATCTCCTGCTTGTCGCTCGATCATCCAACCGGGATACTCTAGCGGAAGCTGACTCACGTCATTCAGACATTTTAACTGTTCATCGGTGAGTTTGACTTGCACCGACAGTAGATTGTCTTCCAGTTGATCCAGATGTTTCGCGCCGATAATGACACTGGTCACGGCGGGTTGGTGCAGCAACCACGCCAGCGCAATTTGCGCGACGGTAACGCCCTGTTCAGCCGCGATTTCGCGCATCACATCTACACAGTCGAAGGCGCGGTCTTTGTTCACAGGCGGGAAATCGAAATTGACGCGGCGTGAGCCGTCGGGGGCGCTGCCATCACGGTTGAATTTGCCGCTGAGTAAACCACCTGCCAGCGGCGACCATACCAGCACGCCCACCCCTTGATCCTGCACGAGCGGAATGACTTCGCGTTCAAGGTCACGCCCCGCGATGGTGTAATACGACTGAGTGGAAACAAAACGCGACCAACCGTTATGGTCACTGATAGCAAGGCTTTTCATCAACTGCCACGCCGCGAGGTTGCTTGCGCCAATGTAGCGGACTTTCCCCTGCTGCACGAGATCATTCAAAGCCCGCATGGTTTCTTCCAGCGGCGTCACAGGGTCATAACCGTGAATTTGATACAAGTCAATGTAATCGGTGTTGAGGCGCTTCAGGCTGGCTTCAACCGATGACATGATTTGATGACGGGTTAAGCCCACATCGTTGACTCCGTCGCTCATGCGACCACGTACTTTCGTGGCGATGATCACGCTGTCACGCGGACGACCTGCTAACGCCTGTCCGAGCATCGTCTCGGATTCACCCTGTGAATAGACGTTCGCCGTGTCGATAAAATTGATCCCTGCATCGAGAGAACGGGCGACGATCTCAGTCGCAGCGTCCTGTCCCAGTTTGCCAATCACTTCCCAGAAGCCCTTGCCAGAGAACGTCATTGTGCCTAAACATAGTTCAGAAACCAGTAGACCCGTTTTGCCCAACAACCGATACTTCATAGGAGTCGTATTCTCGCTCATGGAATTGTTTTTCCTCTTCAATGTACAGGGAGATTTTGTAGTCAATGAAGCCTAGCACTTCTTTCAATTCATCAATTTGCGCCTCGACCTGCTTACGGTGTGCCTCAAACAATTCGCGGCGGGCGCGGGCGGTTTTGCTGCCTTCCCGGTAAAGGTCAACAAAATGTCTCATGCCCTCAATCGACATACCGGTGAGGCGCAATTTTTTCAGCATCTCAATACGCTGGATGTCCCTTTCGTTGAAACAGCGATGTCCGTTAACTGCCCGTGAAACCGGGTCAAGTAAGCCGATTTCCTCGTAATAACGGAGCGTGTAAATGGTTAATCCGGTTTGGTGAGATACCTGTTGAATAGTGTAGGTGTGCTGTTCAGTCATCATGTGCCTCATGCTACAACCTCTAGTTCACTCGAGGTCAAGCGGTAAAAAATGAGTAGAAAATGAGTAATCGATCGGGTGCAAAAGGGGAGAGGGTGCAGCAACGAGTGTCCCTATCTAAACGATTATGCTCCCAAAGCACCAAATACGTTCACTAGACTAGCCCGCGCCGCAAAATCACTCGCTTGAAACGATTGTAATAAATTTTATAACACTCTTGATATTCTAAGGAAGTTCACATCCAAAGCCCTATATACTCTTGATAATTACAAGTGGCATAAACTAGGAGACGTGTATGCAAGGTTTGAAACTAAATGGTCGGACAATTGCGATTGGCATTCTGATCATCCTAGTTCTCATTGTCGTTGGCTCACAACTGTTAGGCGGGCAAGGGAACAACGCAGACCCTACCGCTTTCCCAACGAGCGCCCCGTTTGAGAATAATACGCCGGTGCCGGGCAGCGGTTCGAGCAGTAGTGGCGTGGCATTAGGTCGTGTCGTCATTTCGTCGGGCATTGATGGGGACGGCTGTGCGGTGAATACCACCGACCAGTTTAACGGAGACGATGAAGTGTATGTGGTGGTGGAAGACAGTGATATTCCCGCGGGAACGACGGTTTTTGCCCGTCTGTTCCGTGAAAACACGCCGATTGAAGACGCCGACGTGATCACATCTGACCGGGATTACAGCAACACTTGCATTTACTTTGTGTTTGATGCGACGGATGACGCAGGCACGCTTGAATCTGGTTTCTACGAAGCACAGATCATCGTCAACGGTAATCCCGGTGAGCGTGTTGGCTTTGAAGTTCGCTAAAGGGGAGTCATGAACATGGATAATATTGGAACGCTTTGCATTATCGGGGTGGTCGTCCTTGTTGGACTCATGATTCTCCCCCGTTTGATGAGCGGTTTTGGCGGCGGCGGTCTCGGCGGTGCTGGTGGTGGCAGTGGGGCGGGCGGTAACAGCGGCGGCGGCTTGTTTGGTCGGCGCGGCGGTGGTTACTATGATCAGCAGGGTAACGAATCCTCACAGCATGATGATCCCGATGTAGAGTCACGCGGCGGCTTTGGCGGCGGCGGTGGTGGTGGTGGCGTGTTCGGGGGGGGGTCAGGGAACAGCGGCGGCGGCAAGCGCAGTTTCTTCGGGGGTGGCGGCGGCGGATCAACGAAGGGCGGCGGCGGTAAGAGCAGCTTCTCCGGCGGTGGTTCGAGCGGTGGCTCAACCAAAGGCGGCGGCGCCCGACGCTACGATAGCCCGAATACGACCAGTCGTGGCGGCTTTGGCGGTAGTAAGGACAAGTAGGTAAGCAATCACGGAATCATAGGGTAGGGACGCGCAACGGCGCGTCCTTTTTATTTGCGGGCGGTAGGGACGCGATACATCGCGTCCGTGTTCAACAAGCAGAATCTTTACGTAGGGGCAATGTCCCCTCCCGTGACATCGAGCCAAGACCCCGCTGGGTCGCCCCTACAATTTGTATGTTCCGGTGGGTTACATAGTGAGGCGGACGCCCCGTTGGGCGTGCCTAAGATATGCGGATCGGATGGATTTAACTACAGACGGCGACCCTACGATCTCGATTTACACGCTAAATCCCGTGATCGTATCAATGACGCGCTCTTGTTCTTCGGAGGTCATGTTGTAAAACAGAGGCAAGCGCAGCAAGCGATCACTGATGTCCTCGGTGACGGGGCAATCGCCCACTTTACCCCCGTATTTCGCGCCCATATCCGACAGATGCAGTGGCAAATAGTGGAACACGCTCAAAATATCCTGCGCCTTGAGGTGAGCGATCATGCGCTGGCGTGCATCAAGCGAGGGCAGCAGTAGGTAAAACATATGATACGTCTGCTCACAGTCGTCCGGTATCACGGGTAGACGCACATTGTTATTTGCCGCCCATGTCGGTAACTGCTGGTTGTACTGCGTCCAAATGGCTTGGCGTTTCCCCTGAATTTCGTCACGTTTTTCAAGCTGTGCATACAGGTATGCAGCGAGTAGGTCAGACGGCAGGAAACTTGACCCCACATCGACCCATGTATATTTATCAATTTGCCCGCGAAAGAAGCGGCTGCGATTCGTGCCTTTTTCGCGGATGATTTCGGCGCGTTCCACATAGCGCGGGTCATTGATCAATAACGCGCCGCCCTCGCCACAGGTGAAATTTTTAGTTTCATGAAAACTTTGCGTCGCCATGACGCCGAAGGTCCCCAGCTT
>JBBQRJ010000191.1:0-8813 GCA_038214955.1 Aggregatilineales bacterium
ACCCCCACCCCGCTCGCTGCGCTCGCCTCCCTCCCCCGAATTCAGGGGAGGGCGCCAACAGGAGTCTGCTTGCTCCCCTCCTCGAATTCGGGGAGGGGTCGGGGGTGGGGTCAGAAATAACGATCTGCGTAAGGTGAGTTAGAAATACTACGGCTTTTTCTCTTTCTCAGTCCTTTCACCTCAGTCCTCAGTCCTGATCTTTTAGCCCTCGTAATACCCATCAATCAAGGTGAGCGCGTTATCCAGCCCATCCAACCCATCTTGAAGCTGCTGTTCGGTCACGGTGAGCGGCGGCGTGCTGAAAATCATGTTCCAGCGCGAGAACACGTTCATCCCCGACTCTCGGAACGCCTTCCCCATCTTCAAAAACGGTTCGCTTTGTCCCTTATTGAACTCGCTTAATGGGGCGCGAGTCTCGCGGTTCTTAACCAGTTCGATCACCTGATGCAAGCCCGTCCCGCGAATTTCCCCGATGACCGGATGCTTTTCGGCAAGGTCGGTCAAACCCTTGCGGAGTTTCTTGCCCATCTCGCGTGACCGCTCGATCAGGTTTTCTTCGCGGTAGACCTCAATCGTAGCGATACCCGCCGCCATTGCCAGCGTATGGGCGCTGTAGGTCAAGCCCGTCCACAGCGTATTCTTGTCGAAGTGCGCGGCGATTTCTTCACTGACCACCGTCGCACCCAGCGGCACATAACCCGACGTGATGCCTTTTGCGAGTGCCATCACATCGACTTTGACGTTCGGATAATGGTCAATACCAAACCATTCCCCTGTGCGCCCAAAGCCGCTCATGACTTCATCCACCATGAACAGAATGCCGTATTTGTCGCAAATTTCGCGCAAGCCGTTGAAGTAAACTGCTGACGGTTGAATCACGCCGCTTGAGCCGCTGTAACCTTCAACTAGAATCGCGGCACAGTTTTCGGGACCCTCACGGATCACAATATCTTCGACCATTTCCACAATGATCGCGTCGCCTTCTTCTTGCGTGCGTCCGCGATAGACCGGGTTACGATACGAATACGGATCGGGCGTGCGGACGATCCACGGGACGCCGGGTTCACTTGCCAACCGACGCGGATCACCGCCCGCGCTGGCGGCGGCGAAGGTCGCACCGTGATACGAATTGTAGCGCGTGAGAATCTTTTGCCGTCCGGTGAACATGCGGGCAATTTTCATCGCGTTTTCGATGGCGTCTGTGCCGCCGGTGGTGAACAGGGCTTTGCTCAAGCTGCCGGGGGTGACTTCTGCCAGCAGTTCGCCTAAGCGACCCCGTTCTGGCGTGGCAAACGACGGGTTGACATAGCACAACTTCGCGGCTTGTTCCTGAATGGCGCGGACGACTTTCGGGTGACTATGACCGATGTTGACATTGACCAACTGCGACGCCCAGTCGAGGTAGCGTTTGCCGTCCACGTCGTATACGTAGACTCCTTCGCCGCGCTCAATCACTATTGGATTCCACGACCCTTGTGCCATCCAACTGACGAGCGTGTAATCCTTATTTTGCTGAACCATTTCCGCCGGGGTAGACATGATCGCTCCTACCAAAGAAATCCATTTTGTAGCAGCGATTGTAAACGAAAAGCGAAAGAAAGAAAATCGAACCACAAAGACCGCAAGCAAAAGAAATTAACCACAGAGAACACGGAGAACACAGAGAAATTGAATTAAACCGCAGAGAGGGCAAAGATCGCGGAGGAAAAAGTGATTTGCTTGTAATTATAGAGAACACTTAGGTCAAAGAGAAATAATTCTTTATCCTCTGTGTTCTCTGTGTTCTCTGTGGTTAATTTCTTTTCTTTGTTCTACGGTTCGTCGGTTGACTCGATGCTGTAGACGGGGTTGATCGCTACCCCACAGTCGATCATGAAGCTCTCGAAGGCGGCAAGGCGATCCGTGTTGGGTTCTTCGCGCTCTAACTCCATTTGGTAGCCCTGCTGCAACCAAGGGGACGCCATGCTGCAATTGCCCGCATTGGCATAGGTGCGCCCCGCCCGCAAGTAATAGAGCGGATTGGTCGGGTTGGTGTTCATCAATTGGCGATAGGTTTGCAGCGCCAGATCAAGCTGCTGGTTGGAAAGCTGAATCGTCGCCAGATAGTCGAGACAGGAAACGTTTTCAGGGTCTGCCGCCACACAGCGATCAATGTAATCTTTCGCCTTGTTCGGGTCGCCGTAGGTTTGCAGCCAGAAGAAACCGAGCGCGTACAAGGCATCGAGGTTGTTGGGGTTCTGCTCGATCACCGCTTCGAGATTCTCTACGCCGACATCCGCTTGCGCCAAGCCCCACTGCGCCCACGCCAGTTCAACGGCGATATGGGGTAAGTTGGGCGCGAGTGCGTAAGCCGTTTCGAGATCGTCAAGGTAGGCGTTTTGATCGTAGTTCGCCTGTAAATTCCACAACCCGCGCACAAAATACACCATCGGGTCTTCCTCGCTGATCTCCAGCGCACGGTTCAGCGTTTGCTCTGCCATGGTTGGTTGTCCCGCATCGACGTATGCCAGCGCCATGTACGCCATTGCGGTGGTGTTGTTCGGGTTCAGCGAAAGCGCCTGTAATGCGCTGGCAATCGCTTCGGGGTGGCGACCATTGCGCGTGAGGGCAAAGGCACGAATCGCCCATGCATCAGAGGCGAACGGGTTGGCTGTGACCGTTTGTTCGGCGGCGATCAACGCTTCTTCGATGCGTCCTTCGATCAACAGCCCGTAGGTGTATTGATGGTAGACGCGGGCGTCGTTGGGAGCGCCTTCCCGCGCTTGATTGTATTCTTCCATCGCCGTCTCGACTGACCCCTGTGTCCAGAGCGCATCGGCGCGGCTGATTCGCTGGCTTGGGTCGGTGGTGGGGAGTGCCGTCGGCGCGACAGCCGTCTCTAGCCCGCTTTGCGCGTCTACGAGTCGCTCCTCAATGAATTCGCGCACGGGCGGACCAAATTCCTCGCGCCGCTCGTAAATTTGATAGCCGCCGAAAATGAGGATCGGCGTCAGAATCCACAGCCACAGCCAGCGCGATGAACTGATCAAGTGGCGCTTTTGCCGTCGCCCCCCTTGATAGCGTTTGGGTGTTTGTAAATGCATCGACCTAGCTCCCAATCGGCGTTGGTGGGATCGGCGTGGCAGTCGGCGGCTGCGGAAGCGCACGCCCCGCATAGCCTTCGCAGTTTTCAGTCGCTAAACGCAACCCGCTCATGATATTGATGATGACCGGGTTTTGATCATCTGGCACAAACGAAACCGCCCGCGCCCGTGTCAGCGACTCGCTGAGAATGTCCCACGCTTGTTCACACTGCCCCAGATAGTAATGCGACAGACCGCGCAGATAGTAGCATTCGATTTCCTCTGAACCGAGTTCGACGCAGGTTTCAAACGCATCGATAGCCCCTTCATAGTTTCGCTGCGGGTATTCGGTTTGACCGAGCGCCCGCCATGCTTGCGCGTAATTCTCGTTGATGATCAGCGCGTCTTCGCAGTAACCCTGCCCGCGTCGATGCTCACCTATGGCGGTGAAGGTTTCGCACAAACGCAGATACGCTTTCGCGTTGTTTGGCTGTAATGCCAGCACCTGTTCATAGGTAGCCACTGCCAGCGCATAATAATCTAGCCCGCCGTTCAAATCACGAGCGGCAAGGGTGCGGTACATACTGGCGAGTTCAAAATAAGGCGAGGCGCTATTTGGATTGAGCGCAACGGCTTGTTCCAGTTGATCGAGCGCCTCTTCGTAACGACCCACCCAGATCAACGCCAGCGCATACACACGACGCGCCCCCGGATCAAGCGGATCGAGTTCGATGGCACGCTCCGCCGATTCGAGCGCCACATCATAGCGATCAATTTGACGATAGGCGCTGCTCAGGGCGACATAGAGCGGGGCAAAATCGCGGTTATGCTGTAAACCCGCTTGCGCGATAGGCACGGCGTTTGCCGGATCACCGTTCAGGTCAATCGCCCGTGCTTTGATCACATAGCCACGCGGATCAGTCGAATTGGCGGTGATCGCTTGTTCGCCAATGGCGATGGCTTCCTCAAAATACTGCGGCTCGTCTACGCCAATTTCGAGCAGGACGCGCCCATATTCGTACAGGTAATCGATGTTTTGCGGCTGCTGCATCACCGCACGGCGGAAATAACCCCGCGCTCCTTGCAGGTCGCCAGACATGAACATATCCATGCCTTGAGTCGCCAGTTCGCTGGCATAGGGGGTTGGCGGTGGTGCTTGCCCGACCATATCGAGCGCCATCAATTGAAGCTGTGAGAATTGGCTGTCTACAAAGAAAAGAAATGCGGCAATGCCGAGAATGTAGAGCAAAATCCACCGCCATGTGCCGTGCCGCCGACGGTTATCTCGAAACAACGGCTTGGAATAATCGCGTTTGATCTGCATAGTGTCTTACAAAAGTACCTCGTGACTGTAATGACTCATGGTACATCATTCGATTTGCTATTATAATCGGATATGAAGCATTGTTCCAGTGAGGTAGGTTAACGCTTCCATGACCATTGCATTAAATTGGATAACCATAAACGCAATTCTGGCGTCAATCAGCGTGGTGATCATGCTTGGACTGGCGTTCTATGCTTGGTCAAGACGGGACACGGTGAAAGGCGGGTACATTTTTACCCTGATGCTCCTCTTCGAAGCGGTGCGGATTGCCGGATATACGCTCGAAATTGTCAGTACGGACGTAGGCATGGCGCTCACAGCCTCGAAAATTCAATATTTCGGCGTGTTTGTCGTGCTGTTATGGTTCGTATTCACGCTCAACTTTGCGGGTTTCGGGAAGTTTTCCGCGCGGGCAGGGTGGATTCTTGCGATCATCCCCACGGTGATCCTTATGCTGGCGTTAACCGATGAACTGCACGGGCTGATCTGGAAAAACATCACCCTTGCGACGGGCGATGCATACGCCGTGTTCCATGCCGAATACGGCAGCTTTTTCTATGTGTATTTCTTATTTACGATGGTGCTGCTGGTGGTGGGCGTAATTCTGCTCGTCCGCGCACAAATTCGACAATGGAAGCTGTTC
Source organism: Aggregatilineales bacterium (assembly GCA_038214955.1). Classification (GTDB taxonomy): domain Bacteria; phylum Chloroflexota; class Anaerolineae; order Aggregatilineales; family Phototrophicaceae; genus Flexifilum. Next base: position 5,030 of record JBBQRJ010000191.1, read on the forward strand.
CGATCACAGATTGCGCTGTGGTTGGCTGGCACATTGATCCCGGCGTTCGGTCATTATTCGATGGTTTTTGGCTGGGAACCCGTCCCCAACCTGCACCCGATCCCGCTCACGTACATGATCGGCGGCGTGTTTTTGACGATTGCGGTGTTCCGTTTGCGCCTGATCGACGTGATGCCTGTGCCGTTCGACACCATCTTTGAAAGCTCACCGAACCCCGTCATCGTGTACGACCTCAAGCGCACGGTAGTGGCGTTCAACCCGACTGCCGCGCCTTTTGCGGATTCCAAAAACTTTAACCTGATCGGCTCTCCGCTGGAAGTTGCATTCCCGGCGCTGTTCAAGGCACTGGGACGCGACCTCGATGCGATTGAAATCCGTCTGAATGATGCTGATTACAAGGTGCGTATCGCGCCCTCTATGACGCGGACGGGGGGTGTGCGCGGGCATATCTTGATTCTGACCGACATCAGCTTGATTCGTCAGGCGGAACGCGAACAAAAAGCCCTGCTGGATCGCATCAGCCGTTTGGAAGCATTGAAAAGCGAAATGATCCGTATGGGCGCACATGACCTCAAAGACCCGCTGTCGAGCATTTTAGGCTATCTTGAAGTGCTGAATCAGCAAGACGCGCATACCCCGCTCGAAAATCTCAATTACTTTTTAGCGCCCATTCAACGCGCTACGAACAAGATGCTTCGGATTACGACGGATATTCTCTCGCTAGACCGTATTGAGCGCATGGCGAACGAACAAAACATGCAGTATGTTGATCTTACGCCGCTGGTCAAAGAGGTGGTTGAAGAATCGACTTTTCGTGCCTCTGAAAAAGGGTTGTCCTACAGCCTCACGATAGGCGACGGCACGTTATCAATTTGCGGCGATCCCGTACAGCTTAGAGAGGCGATCAGCAACTTGATCGGCAATGCGATCAAATATACCCCGACAGGCGGGGTAGTCCGTGTGAGCCTCGATATGGAACAAAACGACGTTGTGTTTAACGTCACAGATACAGGCGCGGGCATTCCTCAAGAGATGCAAGCGAAACTGTTCCAGCCCTTCTACCGTGCGAAAACGCTAGAAACTGCCAAAATCGAAGGGACGGGTTTGGGCTTGTATCTGGTCAAGGGGATCATTGATCGGCATTCCGGCACGATGATCCTCAAGAGTGAATACGGCACGGGCAGCACCTTTGGCTTTAAGCTGCCCGTGTATCATCAGCCGACTGCATAGGGACGCGATTTTTATCGCGTCCCAAAACGAGATGTTGATCGCGTTAGAGGCTCATGTCGAACCACGCGGCAGTGGCTTCAATGACGGCATGTGCGTTGGTTTGATCGTTCGTCAGCACATTATAAATATGATCCGCGCCCTCGACCAGATACGATGCTTTGATAGCGCCCTGCGCGTTTTCACGATACCAGTCTAAAAATTCTGCTGAACCATCTTCTGAACCCGCGACGACCATCAACGCGCCGCTGTAGTTGGCGAATTCGGTTTGATAATCGTAGTCTTCCAAGCCTGTGAAGAAAGCATTGCCGAGCGTGACCATGCGGAAACCGAGGTCAATGGTTACTTCGCCTTCAGCGGCGGCGGTATCGAAGTTATCCTGTCCCAATTCTTCAATGAAAATGTCGTGCAAGTTGCCAAAGGTTGACCACAACGCCATCGACTTATAGCTATCAGGATTTTCGCCCGCCGCAGCCACCGCGATTCCCCCGCCGAGACTGAAACCGAGTACGCCGATCCGTGTAGAATCGATAGACTCCAGCCCGCTCAAGTATTCATACGCCAAGCCAGCATCTTCGACCATACCGCTCACGGTGCTGTCCACCATGCCGCCCGCGCTTTCACCCCACCCGCGAAAGTCGATACGCAGCGATGCGATTCCACGTTCTGCAAGCGAGGCGGCGAGTCGCATATACATATCGCCTACTTCATTGCGTGAACTGGCGAACCCGTGCAGCATTAACACAGCAGGCACAGCCGACTCCGACTGCGGCAGAGAGAGCGTACCCACGACGCCGTTATCCAGTGTGACCGTTGTTTCTGCTTCATTCATCGAGGCGGCATCCTGTGCAAACGTGACTCCGGCAAGGCTCAACAAACAGATCAGTGTGAGTGCAAGTGCGAAGAAGTTCAAACGTATTTTCATGGCTTAACTCCTGAAAAATCTTAAACCAGCACGAGTTTGAGAGTATATCCCTATCTAAGATTATGGGCTATCGTCGCCTGTCCTTGACGCGGGCGGCGCGTAGACCGTCACGCTGAACGGGATCGGGTTGCTCGTTTCTACCGTGCCATCGACTAGAGTCGCGTGCGCGGTCAGTTCCCAATCGCCCTGTGCCAGCGTCCACCACAGCACCCAGGGTGCAGACTCCACCGTGCCAAGCGTTTCCCCATTCATCTCATAGGTGACGGATTGTGTCCCCGGCGATGCGCCCACTGTCAAGCGAAGACGCTGCGAATCAATGGGGATGGCGGGCGAAATCTGGAAAATCGTATACGGATCAGGCTCAAGCAGACGCAAACCCTGTTGGCTGTCCGTCTGCACGATCTCCGCGCCGCTTGGCGGTGGCGCGATCCCATTGCGTAAACCCCAATCCCGCGCCTCTTGTGGCAGCACGAGAAACACGCGCTCGATTCGATCCGCTTCGGGTGTTGTGTCGTCGGCAAGCAGTCCGGTTGTGCGATCCAGCGTGAACACTTGATAGAAGGTGTCGTATTGCGTGGGTTCTGTGCCGGGGATGAACCACTCTATGCGGCGGCGCGGGCATTCCGGCGTGGCGAGTAAGCCGCTCACGGCGCATACTTCCAAACGGAGCATTCCATCGGGCGGCGCGGGGAAATCGAGTTCCGGCTGACCCGCCAGCACATCCCGCATGAACGCATTCCAGATCGGCGCAGCACCGCTCACACCCGTTACATCCATCATAGGCGTGTTGTCGGCGTTGCCCACCCATACCCCGCCCACGAGATTCGGCGTGTAGCCGACGATCCAGTTATCGCGGTAATCGGTAGTCGTTCCGGTTTTCGCCGCTGCGGGCTGACCGATGTTCAAGGCGCTGTTGCGCCCGAACCCCTGAATGCGGGCGGAGTCGTCGCTCAAAATATCGGTGATCAAGAAGGCGACTCGCTCATCAATCACGCGGGTGTTGAGCGGTTGATTTTGCCACTGGTACAGCACGCGCCCGCCGCGATCCGTCACATTGAGGATGAACACAGGTTCAACGCGATAGCCGCCGTTCGGAAAGATGCTGTAGGCTTGCACTAAATCCAACAGGCGAATTTCGCCGCCGCCCAACGTCACCGAGAGATCAACATCCGTATTGCCCGTGAGGGTGGTCAAACCAGCGTTCGCCGCGAGGTTGACCATCGTCCCGATTCCAGTGTGACTGAGTGTGACCACTGCCGGAATATTCATCGAGGATGCCAGCGCCTCACGGATCAGGACGGGTCCGTGTTCGACCAAACCGAAATTCGCGGGGGTGTAGCTTTCCAGACGGCGCGTGATGAACGGCGTTTCCACGTCAAGGATCATCGTGGCGGGCGTCCATGCATCGGGTCGAGTCGGGTCAAAGGCGGCGGCATAGGTGAACGGCTTGAGCGTGCTTCCCGGCTGTCGATTGGCGAGTGCCGCGTTGACCGCCCCGTCGATGTCCTCGTTGAAATAGTCGGGACTGCCGAGCAGAGTCAGCACCTGCCCCGTGTACGGATCAAGTGCGACGACAGCCGCGTTATTGGCGTTTGCCGGAGTACGTCCGCCAATCGCGGGGTGATTGAGCGC
>JBBQRJ010000192.1:0-8804 GCA_038214955.1 Aggregatilineales bacterium
TTGGGAGTGGGGGCGGGGGGTGAGGCTGATTTTAGAGGGCGGGGGGTGAGGTTGATTTTAGGGGTGGGGCAAACATCACGTTAAATAGGAGTCTTTCTTTATGCGTAATCAACATTCACTTGCGGGACAGTGGGAATTTCAACTCGATCCAGATGGACAATTTACGGTTGATACCATACAGCCAGATCGCATCATTCCCGTCCCGATGCCCATTCAGGCAGCATTCCCCGAATTGCGCCGCTACAGCGGGACAACATGGGTTCAGCGGACATTTCAACTTGAAGACTCGCAGTTAAGTGGGGCAGTCCTGCTCGACTTTGGCGCAGTCGATTACTGGTGTCAAGTTTACGTGAATGGCGAGTGTGTAGGCGAACACGAAGGCGGTTACACGCCGTTTCGGTTTTCGATTCGCCAGTTCGTCCATGCGGGCGAAAACACGTTGACCGTGCGCGTCTATGATGCGGTACAAGAGGCGATCACGATCAACCGCTGGTTAGACATGCCCAACGCCGAGCCATCTCAGCCGCCGTTCCGCGCCGAGACAATCCCGCATGGCAAGCAAACATGGTACATCGACGCCAGCGGCATTTGGCAGGACGTGACGTTGACCACTGTCCCCAAACGTTACATCGAGCGTGTGCATGTCACGCCGAACATTCACACGGGCGAAGCCTCGATTCAGGTAACACTCTCTGGCGAGTCACTGTCCGGCACAATACAGGTTCGCATTGGAGACCTTATCACGGGAGCAGAAGTCACCGACGCGAACGAACTTACCTTGACTGTGCGCGTTCCTGACATCAATCTCTGGACTCCCGATACGCCGACGCTGTACACCGTCGATCTACAGTTTGACGCAGATGGCGACAGCGACTCGCTTTCCGTGCGCTTTGGTTTCCGCGAAATTCGCACGCAAGACGGGTTCTTGCTGCTCAACGGTGAGCCGTTCTATCTGCTGTGTGCGCTTGACCAAGACCTCTACCCCGAAACGATCTATACCGTCCCCTCAGACGATTTTCTGCGTGACCAGTTCATCAAAGCCAAACAGCTTGGCTTGAATAGTTTGCGCTGTCACATCAAGCCGCCCGACCCGCGCTATTACGATCTCGCGGACGAAATCGGCTTGCTCATCTGGGCAGAAATCCCCTCATGGCGCACCTTTTACGGCGTCAAATCCGCGCATCCGGCGGCGTACTTCCTTGATGATGCGGTCAAAGCGCGGGCGCAAGCCATCCTCACCGACATGATCACACGCGACTTCAATCACCCGTCGTTGATGATCTGGACGATCATCAATGAGGATTGGGGGACGAGTCTGCTTCTCAGCGAGTCAGATCGCGCATGGGTCGCCAGCATGGTTGACCTGTGCAAGCAGCTTGACCCCACGCGCCTTGTGGTGGATAACTCGCCCTGTCCTGCGCCTTGGGGTTTTAGCGTTCACGTCAAAAGCGATTTAGACGATTTCCATATCTACACCAACATCCCCGATCAGGCGGATCAGTTTGAACAGTTTGTCGAGCAGTTTAGTTTGCGCCCGCTCTGGAGTTTCTCCAACACAGGCGATGCACAGCGTACCGGGCAAGAACCCATCATCGTGTCAGAATTTGGCAATTGGGGGATGCCCTCGCTCAAGCAGTTTGGCGGCGGCTTGCCCGATTGGGCAGACCTCAGCGGGTGGTGGTCGCCGTGGGACGGGGAAGCGGGTCGCGCCGAAGGGCTGCTAGAGCGATTTACTGAATACGGCTTAAACACCATCTGGAAAGACTACGAAACCTTTGCTGAGGCGGCTCAGTGGCACGAGTTTCAGGCGTTGAAGTATGAAATCGACACCATGCGCCGCTTGCCCGCTCTGCAAGGCTACGTGATTACCGAACTGAGCGATATTTACTGGGAGAGCAATGGTCTGCTGGATTTTGCCCGCAACCCGAAACCCTTCCATAATCGCTTCGGGGCAGTCAACGCCGAAGATGTGATCGTGCCGCAGTTAAATCGCTATACCTATTGGGACGACGAGACTCCGCGTGTGCGTTTGCATGTTTCCCACTACAGTTCCAAAACATGGACGAACGTCGAGGTCAGCGCGGCGTCCATGCGCGAAACCATCTTCAAATCCAGCATCACCGGCTTGAATCGCGGCGAAGTGCGCGATATGGGGCGCATCCGTTGGACTCTGCCCAAAGTGGATGCCGCACAATCCATCGCCCTTGAACTCAAGGTTGCAAACGATTCCACGTTGGCGCAGAACACCGCAGATGTTCTCGTACTGCCCGCCGAGTCGCGCCGTTCGGCGTTTAACGGCGAATTAGTGGCGATTTTGCGTCCCGAAAAGAAGAATCCCGGGTTGAACTTTTTGACTGCCGCGTCATCCTCTCCATCAGTTCCGCAAACTCCCATTGCCGTCACCGAAGATTGGCAGGGGGACGAGAGCGAACCGTTGCATTCAATGGGCGAAATTCTATTCGGCACAGGTTACAACCTCACGCGCACGGTCAGCGACTCAACCCGCTTGATCATCAGCGACCAGCCCACCGCCGATTTACTCGCATGGGTGCGGGCGGGCGGGGATTTACTATACCTTGCCAACAGCGGCGGCAGTCCCTTCTTCTGGGTACATGGACGCGGCGGCACGTATGGCGGCAGGTGGATCACGAGTTGGAGTTGGCTGCGTCCGGGCATTCATCGCCGCTTGCAGATTCCAAATCCGCTCACCCTTCCATTCATGGATATGACTCCCAATGCCGTAATCCTCGGCTTGCCCGTCAGTGATCCTGCGTATCACGCTGATTTCCTTGCCGGACAAATCACAGGCTGGTTGCGTCAGCCCGCGATGCACACCGTTCAGTTCCGCTACGGGCAGGGGCGTGTCCTCATGACCACATACCCCATTCGTGAAACACTCCATTTCCACCCGTTGGCGCTGGCAATGCTGCACGATCTAATAGATCACCTTACCTCCGATGCCTGTCAACCTGTTTTGCACGCCAACTACTCCTGATTGTATTTCTCCCTGTCTTGCTCCCCCTCTCCGTTCGGAGAGGGGGCTGGGGGGTGAGGTTGCTTTTCTGCGACGGGTCGGGGGTGAGGTTGCTTTTCGTGGATGGGGTTAATGTCCTAAAATTACGGTACACTAACGTTTTAATTTTATACATGGAGTCCTTATGACCTACCAGGCAGCCAATAATCGTTACGAACACATGCAGTATCGTCGCACGGGACGCAGTGGTCTCAAAATTCCCGCTGTGTCGCTTGGTTTATGGCACAATTTCGGTGGCGTCGATTCGCTGGAAACAGGTCGCGCCATCATCCACCGCTCATTTGATCTAGGCATTACGCATTTCGATCTGGCGAACAACTACGGACCGCCTCCCGGTTCTGCTGAAGAAAACTTTGGGCGCATTCTCGCGCAGGATTTGCGCTCCTACCGCGATCAACTCATCATCTCGTCCAAAGCGGGTTATCACATGTGGGAAGGTCCTTACGGCGAATGGGGTTCGCGCAAATACCTGATCTCCAGCCTTGACCAGAGCCTCAAGCGCATGGGGCTAGAATACGTCGATATTTTCTACAGCCACCGCTTTGACCCCGATACGCCGCTCGAAGAAACCATGATGGCGCTTGATCATATCGTGCGACAGGGCAAAGCACTCTATGTCGGAATCTCAAATTACAGCGCAGAAAAAACACGCGAAGCAGCCCAAATTTTGCGCCAGTTGGGGACTCCCTGCCTCATTCACCAGCCGCGTTATCATATGTTTGACCGTTGGATTGAACCTGATTTGCTCGGCGTCCTGCATGATCAAGGGATCGGTTGCATCGTCTTTTCGCCGCTGGCACAGGGCTTGCTGACGGATCGCTATCTGCGCGAGATTCCCGAAGGCTCACGCGCTTCAAAAGCGCACGGCTTTTTGAAGCCAAGCCACATCACCGACGAGAAGATCGCTAAAGTGCGGCAGTTGAATACGTTGGCACAAGCACGCGGTCAAACGCTGGCACAACTGGCGCTTGTATGGGTGCTGCGTCATCCCGGCATGACCTCCGCTTTGATCGGCGCAAGCAGCGTGAAACAGGTGGAAGATAACGTCGCGGCTTTAAACAACTTGACCTTTAGCCCGGAAGAATTGGCTCAAATTGAGCATATACTCGCAACATAGCGTGTGTATCAAAACTGAGGCATAATTGCCATTCATCCCATGCCACTTTGTAGACCATATATTTTCCTGTTGCGTGATCGCGCAATAGACCTATAGGGAGTTGCTGTTTAGCATGGTTGTTGGCTTGCAAGGATGCGAGTGACTTTTCGTGACCCGCTCGAACGGCGATTAGCGCCTCTTTTACAACTCATCCTCATGGTGTTAGTTGCTACATCGGCTCTGGCAATACTCTTGAACGTGATCTTTTTTGGTAGTAGGGGAGTTTCTTTCCAAGCCCTTGCTCCAAACTTGTCAATGCTTGTAATTTTTCTTGTGGCACTTGCGTTGTTGCGACGCGGTTATCTAAAAATGACCGTGTGGTTTGTGGTTGCTACCTTGATGATTTTGCAAGCGCGTATTATCTTCACCACGAGCATCGAATCGTATGGTGAAATGCTGCTCGTTTTCTTGATACCGCTCACCGTGACGGGCGTAATGATTTCGCGGCGGGCGCTCATTTCTATGACTTTGCTGTCATTTGCCATCATTTTGCTCGACATGTGGTCAGAGCAGGGAACGATCACCCCATCAAATTTCTACATCTTCATGACTTATATGATCGTTGTGACGTTGGTGGGCTTCTTTATCGACCTCTGTGGAACTGCTTTCCGCAAAGAACTTGCGATAGCAGTGACGCGAACAAACGAGTTGACCGGACTCCACGAATCGCTGGAAGTCCATGCCAATAATGTTCTTGGCTTGAAAGAACAGTTAGAAGTGACGCTCCGCAGCATTGGTGACGCTGTGATCACCACCGACTTAGGGGGTCATGTCATGATGTTAAATACCGTCGCTGAAGAACTCACAGGCTGGACTGATGCGGAAGCAAAGGGGCAACCACTTGAGTCGGTATTTCACATCGTCAACGAAACGACGCGGCTTCCGGTAGAAAACCCGGTCACGAAAGTGTTGCAGCAGGGAGCAGTGGTCGGGTTAGCCAACCATACCATCCTGTTGGGCAAGCATGGACGCGAAATCCCCATTGATGATAGCGGGGCTCCTATTCGTGACCAGCAAGGGAACTTGATCGGTGTTGTGCTTGTCTTCCGAAACATTGAGGATCGCACCAAAGCAGAGCATCAGGCAAATATTTTGCAGCAGCTTACCGCCGACCTCTCCCGTTCCATCACGGTCAAAGAAGTGACAGATGCTATGCTGCACTGGATGACTCTCGCCATGTCTGCCGAGTTGGGTATGGTCAGTTTGATGAGGGAGAATAAGCAAGAGTTAGACATCGTGAATTCAATCGACATCCCCGGTGAAATCATTGCGCGTCTGACCCCCATGCCAGTTGATTCCAGCACTCCGCTTACAGACAGTATTCGGACAGGCAAGCCGGTATGGATCGCCAACTTGTCCGAGTATCAAGCGCAGTATCCAGATTTGATCAACAAAATTCAAGTTTTCACAGGCAGTCAGGCGGTCATCGCCCTGCCTATTTACCTTGATGAGCGGTCAATCGGCAGCGTCAGTATAGCATTTCAAAGACCTGTCCCGTTTGATGAGCAAGATGCACGTTTCTTGATGACCCTTACGCAGCAATGCGCTCAGGCAATAGAACGCGCACGGCTGCACATGAAGGAACAAGAGACCCGTCTCATGCTTCAAGTTCGCGTTCGACAGCAGTCCTTAGTATCGGAACTCGGGCTTGTCGCCTTGCGGTTCGACTTACACACGCTTGAAGCGAAAGCGATGGAAGCCGTTACGCAGGGTCTTGAGGTGGATTACGCTAAAATTCTGGAACTCCTCCCCGATGGAAATGAACTGCTGCTGCGGGCGGGGCTAGGTTGGCAAGACGGGGTTGTCGGACAAGCACGACTCAGCGCATCAACCGAGTCGCAGCCTGGTTATACCCTGTTGACCAAAAAACCTGTGATCGTCGAAGATTTACGCACGGAAACTCGTTTCACCGATTTACTCCTCTTGCATTCGCATCAGGTGATCAGTGGGATGACGGTGATCATCGAATATCGAGATCGAATTTTTGGCGCGTTGGGAGTGCATACGCGCCAGAAACGAATTTTTACGCAAGATGACATCTTCTTTTTGCAGTCAGTTGCCAACATTATTGGGGCTGCGGTTGAACGGGAACAAACGTCAAAAGCAGAACAGGCGGCGCGTCAGCGTGCCGAAAACTTTGCTCACCGTTTGTCGCGTTTGCAAAGCGTGACGAATGCGCTGTCCGACACTTTGACCACTGACGATGTTGCTAAAGTTGCCATTGATCAATCGGTTGCGGTGCTTGGTGCAGACTTCGGCTCGTTTAGTTTGGAATTGGAAGACAAAGCGACATTCGCGTTGGTTTATACGGTGAATTCTCGCACACCGCCCGATCAGGAGCATGAGTGGAGTCGATACCCTGCTGATCCAGCCTATCCCATCCCAGACGCGGTACAACGTCGTCAAGCGTTGTGGTTCACCTCCATTGATGAGGCAGTAGCGCGTTATCCCTCCATGGCTCCCTTTGCACATCTTTATCCCGGCGCTGCCATCTTTTTGCCCGTTGGCTCAAAAGATCAACTGAGCGGCGGAATTGCATTATCTTTCATGCATCAGCGCATCTTCACCGAAGAAGAACGCACCTTCATGCTCACTATTGCGGCGCAGTGCGCTCAGGCGTTAGAACGCGCTCGTTTGTACGACGCCGAACGAAAAGCGCGTACCGACGCCGAAAGAGCATGGGAACGCACCCGTCAATTGCAAGAACTCACCGCCTCACTCTCCGAGGCGCTGACATCCGACGAAATTGCGACTGTTATTATGGAGAGCGGTGTGAGCGCGTTAAATGCATCCGCAGGCACAGTAGTAATTCTGTCCTCAGACGGGGCTTTTTTAGAGACGATTGCTACAACGGGCTATTCTATAGAGGCAGTAGACCCGTGGAAACGATTTCCGATCACGATCCGAACCCCCTTGACCGATAGCATCCACATTCAGGAAGCACTCTGGATCAGCTCTCAGGAGATGGCGTCACGTTATCCGATGTTAGCCGGATCAATGAACTCCATTTATACAGCGTGGGCAGTTATTCCGCTGGTAGTCTATGGAAAGACGATTGGCGCTTTAGGTTTTAGTTTCCTCGGGGTTCGTGACTTTGGAGCAGAGGAACGCGAGTTCACCATGACTATTGCGCGTCACTGCGCTCAGGCGTTGCAGCGTGCGGGGTTGTATGAAGCCGAGTCAGCAGCACGGGAACGCGCCGAAGAAGCCGATAAGCTGAAACTTCAGTTTTTAGGCATGATTTCACATGAACTTCGCACCCCTCTCACCTCAATCAAGGGGTTTGCGACGATCTTATTGGCAGACAAAGGGGCTTTGAGCGCGGCACGCCTCAACCAATTTTACGGCGTTATCAACGAAGAAACCGACAAACTGGCAGAACTCATTGAGCAATTGCTCAATATGACCCGTGTACAAGCAGGTACGTTAGATGTTTCAACGCGCCCCGAACGCTTACAGACCGCGTTCGAATTGGTCAATGTACAAATAGATACCCTCACGGTAAATCATCATCTCGTGATCGACATCCCGCCTGATCTACCACTTGTGCAGATCGATCCGGGAAGAATCGCACAGGTTTTAGCCAACTTGGTGGGCAATGCGGCAAAGTTCTCGCCTGCCGGGTCTGATGTCATGATTTCAGCCACCCTGCACAGCGGTTTTATTCGTGTTGTCGTGCGTGATTATGGGAGTGGTATTCCCCGTGAACTGCACAAAGATGCTTTTGAGCCATTCCGTCAGGTCGGGGTACAAGACCCCGCGCAGCGTAAAGGGACAGGGTTGGGCTTGGCAATTTGTAAGCACATCATCGAAGCACATGGGGGTGAAATCTGGATTGACGCTGAAGTTCAATCTGGAACGGCTATTGTCTTCACACTCCCTCTTACTTATGAGGACAGTACAGGGTAATATGTGCAGTAGCCACCGCTAAATCGATGCGTTAAGGGGGTCAGAGTGGTTCGTGTCCTGGTAGTTGAAGACGACAAAAATACGCGCCTGTTTCTTTCAGTCGTGCTGGAAGAATTGCGCTATGAAGTGGTAGAAGCACCGAATGCAATGGAGGCACTTGTTATCCTACATTTCGGTGAAAAATTTGATCTGCTCATATCCGATTTGCTCATGCCAGTCATCGATGGAATGCATTTTGTGACATTGGTACGACAACATAACGAGCATATTCCTATACTGGTTATCAGCGCCCATTTGCAGACGATGACTCCACACTATGGGCTGCCAGATAACATCGCCACGCTGCCAAAGCCCTTCAGCCGGTCTGAATTCATCGAAGCCGTTCAAAAAGTGCTTGCCACGCCTCAAGAATGATAAACGAGCGGGGCGGTATGCTGAATGCTGTCCCGTTGCTTCTGGTTTGCTTCTGGTTTCTATCTCGTTTTTCTCTCCTTTTCTTGTTTCCCATCTATGAAATTACTGTGAAATTTCTTTGACATGGCTTGATTCTTCGTTTAGGATACGAATATGAATCATTAATTATTAAGTGAGGGAGTGCAGCATGTCATTAGCCAACGCACAGCAATTCATCATGGACGTTGAATATGACCCCGACCTGAAAGAGCGTATCGCAGCCTCTCATTGGGACATCAATACTATTTTTGA
>JBBQRJ010000193.1:0-8791 GCA_038214955.1 Aggregatilineales bacterium
CCGTAGACTCCATTGGGTTGCTCTGTGTTAGGTAGCATCTGCTGCATAACGGCTCGACACCAGCTTAACCATTTTCATACTTTGGATAGTAACACGGAAAACGAAAAGAATAAACTTGAGGGAATCGGTTTCACGGGGATTTGCTAGATAGAAATCTCATGTTAATATACACTAACACATAACTTATCTGTTCTGTAAAGGGTCATTAATGAGTGCCATCAAATCACAAACGAAATCAATCCGTCAACTTTTGAGCAATGTCAAATATGGTATTGATTTCTACCAACGCGAGTATGAGTGGCGTCGTTCAAATATTGAAGAATTGATGGACGATTTGGAAGCAAAATTTATCTCGTCATTTGATCTTACTCATGAGAGAATGCGTGTACGCCATTATTCGCACTACTTTCTTGGCACAATCATCACCGTTAAAGAGAACAACCAAAACTATATTGTGGATGGTCAACAGCGACTAACCACGCTTACGCTGCTTCTGATATTAATACACCACATGCGGAAAGGCAGCAGCAGTATCGCAGATGTAAGTTCGTTGATCTTTTCGGAGAACTATGGCACAAAGTCATTTAATATTCATGTGCCAGAACGGGTGGATTGTGTAAAGGCATTGTTTGAATTCGGAAGCTATGACGCGCAAAGCCATGAAGACCTATCGGTAAGAAACTTGGTCGAACGTTACAACGATCTGGTTGAGGTCTTTCCTGACTCATTGCGCGGTGAGATGCTGCCCTATTTCGTTGATTGGCTGATTGACAATGTTGATCTCGTCGAAATTGAGACATTCACCGATGACGATGCATTTACCATCTTTGAAACAATGAATGATCGCGGTCTGCATCTTGGGTTATCCGATATGCTTAAGGGTTATTTGCTTGCCAACATCGACAGCAGCGATGAACAAATTGCTCAGGACAAGAAGATACAAGCCAATCGTATCTGGAAACAGCGCATGCTTGAGCTACTGGCAATAGCCTCTGAAGAAGATGTAACGTTCTTTAAGACGTGGTTACGTGCGAGATACGCAGATACTATTCGTGAACGTAAAGGCGGAGCGATAAACCGCGATTTCGAGAACATCAACAAGTATCACCGCTGGATACGCGATGAAAGAAAACGCATTGGGCTGGCAACTACAGAGGACTTCTACAACTTCATCACCATGAAAATGCGGCGCTATTCCGATTACTATCTCACCATGCGTCGTGCCGCTTTCACATTGACTGCGGGTATGGAAGCAATTTATTACAACGCGAACCATGATTTCACGCTCCAATATATGATGGCGTTGGCACCCATCGTAGAGCAAGATGATAAAGATACTGCTGAACGTAAGATACGTCTTGTGACTACTTTTATCGACATTTTTCTAGCACGGCGGATCGTCAACTTCAATACCATTGGTTATAACACGCTCCAATATACCGCCTTCACTTTGACGAAGGCGATCCGCGATATGGATGCTCTCACTTTGCGCGACTATCTACGAAACTATCTCGACAACATGGCACAAACTTTCCAAGCGGTACATAACTTCTATTTGCACCCGCAAAACTACAACAAGACACGTCATTTGTTAGCGCGTTTAACGACACATATAGAGCAGCAAAGCGGTATCAATACGACGTTTGATACCTATATCCGACGCGAACAAAGCAAACCGTTTGAGATTGAACATATTTGGGCGGAAAAATACGAACGACATGCTGATGAGTTTCGGAGTGAGGATGAGTTTTTGACCTATCGCAACCGTTTTGGGGGGTTGATTCTCTTAAGGCGCGGGACAAACCAGAGTTTCGGCGCAACCGCATATGATGAAAAACTCAGTCATTATATCCGCGAGAACTTGCTCGTCGCCTCTCTGAACGAAGCCTTTTACAAATCTAACCCAAATTTTATCAACTACGTCAAGCAGACTGGAATGCCCTTCAAACCCCATAACCTATTCAAGAAAGCCGACCTTGATGCACGGCAAGAGTTGTACCGTCAACTATGTGAGGAGATTTGGAGTCCGGCACGCTTTGACGTGATTTTAGGCGATGAAGGTGTAAACATATAATAAGTAGGGGCGAGATAAACCTCGCCCCATAATCATCAAGTTGACGAAACCCTAGCCAGCGCCGCGCAGTGAACCAATCGATTCGCACGCGGGGCAGCTTCCATCAGGACGGATGATCGCGTAGCCCCCTTGCGGATCGCCGTCAATGAAGCGCGTAAAGTTGACGTTGAACACGATGATCAACTGCACGCGGACGCTGCTCGTCTCTGCCGCAATCTGAATCGCATCGCGCAGCCATTCGGCTTGTTCTGCGACGCTCGTATTTGCGCCCCATGCGAACCCATCGGGAAGCGTACCGTAACCATCCGGCGACAAATAACCCATCTCGCTAAAGCAGAAGGACGAGTTCGCGTCAGTGCGGAATGGGAATGCCGCCCGCTGGAGCATCGACGGGAAATAGTAGGTCGGGTAATCGCCACGCGGATCGCCGCCCTGCTGCTGCGGCGAGATGATCCCCTCGTTGTAATGAATGCCGATGCAGTCCGAGTAATTCGACGCACCCGCGTTCGCCATACCGAGATAGTAGCGATCATCATTCCACACGCGATCCAGCCCGAACGCGCCTTCCGCGCCCGTCGGTGAGGGAGCGCCTGTCACGACGAGAATCACGGGGTCAACCGCCTTGATTGCGTCGTGGGCTTGGCGCAGCAGTTCAACATACGCACGCGGATCGATTTGTCCTTGCGGCCATTCGCGGTCAAGGTTCATTTCGTTCCACACCTGAATCGCGTCTGGTTGCAGTTCCGCAATTCGCCCGACAAAGTTAGCGTACTGCGGGTAATACTCTTCGCCGCCGACACGCAGTTCATCCACGATGCCTTTGATGCTGAGGAAGGCAAAGAATCCTTGCTCGTGCGACCAGTTGATGCGATCCCGCGCAACCGTGATGAGCGAGTCATCCCCGATCACATACGGAATTTGCCATTTCATCCACGTCATGCCCGCTTGACGCATCAGTTCGGCGGCATCCTCATCAAAATCGTCCATCTGTCCGCCTACCGGGATCGGCAGTTCGTTCACAACATTTGGACGCGGAACGATGATCGGTCCTTGCGGTTCTTCAACCACGACAGGCGGCTCACTCACCACCGGACGACTGCCATCCAAGCGCACGAGTTCGTTCCCAACACGGAGCGGACCCACCACGTCAAAGCGTTCCTCAAAGCTGGTCAAAATGACGTGCAAGCGCAGGTTATACACGCCATCGGGGACAATCGTCGTATCCCACCGTGTGATCACGCCACCGGTGACAGGTGTGCGCGAAGGAAGCGACACGGGAGTCCACACGGCGGTATCGGGAATATCCGTATAATCAGAAACTTCCAGAAAATAGCTTTGCAGGTCAGGCGGATTGACTGTTCCGAACACATCTACAGCCCCTGAAACGTCATAGACGGGGGGCGGAAAATCAATGCTGACCGTTTCGTCTTGCGCGAAAGCAGGGGCGCTCATGATCAGCGCGATCAGCAGAAAGAACATGCGTCGCATAAAATCTCCTCAAACACAGTTAAAAGTAGAAAGTTAAAAGTCAAAAGTAGAAAGTAAATCCCTTTCAACTGTCAGTTAATGAAAAGCCAAAAGTAGAGAGATGCACCATCCCTCTACTTTTAACTTTCCCCTTTTAACTTTTAACTACTTACGGGCAGCTTCCCTTTTGCAGCACGAATTCGACCACGCGCTGTTGATCCGACTCATTGCTCTCCGGGATAGCGTTCTGCGGGTCAATGACCAATGTAATGCGGTGCGTCTCGTTATAGAACGTGCTGATGGTGAGCGGCATGGTGACGCGGAACGTCTGATTAGGCTGTAAGACGGGGTAGCCGCCAACCGTTGTCCCTTGCTGTGAACCATCTGCCGCACGTACATCGACCAGCGAGACAATGCCGCTGGCGGCGGTTGCCGTTGTGCCGAGATTCGCCACATCGAAACCTACGTTGAAGGTCTGACCGCAGATTGGTGCGGGTTCAAGCACGACGATCCCCGCAACGAGGTTCGCGGTACTCGTAGGTACCGGCGTGAAGGGGAGCGCCGTCGGTGCGGGCGGGATAGGCGTCGCGGGCGGGGGCGGCGGTTGAACGCGGGGCAAGCCGCCTACATTTCCGCTGATGGTGACGATGCTTGGCGCAACCCATCCGGTACGACCATCGGGCAGACGCACGTTGTACCAGCCTGATCCGGTGTTGCTAATGCCGACAATATCCAGAACCGTGCCTTGTGGCAGCGAAATGATAATGCCGTAGAAGGTACTGTCACCCTGTCGGACATTCCCGTTCGGCGTGCTGATCGTCACACGCGGGGTCGGGTCTTGCGTCGGGATAGTCGTCGCCTGTACGGGCGCGGCTGTGGGTTGGATCACCGGAAGCGGCGTATTCGTCGGCAGCACGACGGGGGCAAACGGCGGCGGCGTATTTTCAATGCGGATCGGCGTCACGTTGTCTACAATCGCATCTGCGCCGCGCACATTGACCGTCAGTCGCAGTTCGTAAATGCCGTCCGGCACGACAGCGGTATCCCATGTGCCGAGAACATCATCAATCACGGCAGAAGAAACGGGCAGCGTCGCGGGGAACCAGACTTCTCGTCCGTCTGGCGGCAGCAGATCATCATTCAGGGGGCGAAATTCTAGGAAATAATTCGCCATATTGGGGACATTCGCAGAACCACGAACTTCAAATTCGCCGCGTAAGACATAAACTGGCGGGGGCCATGTAATCTGCGCGTTAGGGTCTTCAGTCGTACCGGTCTGCGCGGTGAGGGGGACGCTGATTACAAACAGCGCCAGCACCAGCAAAAACAAAAGCAGTCGTTTTCTATTCATCACAAGTTTACCTCTCCTGTAATAGCATCACATCTCTCATTGTAACCAATTTCGTATGAAAGTTGCGAACGCTTGCCCCACGAGAGGACTACGGTGATGGGTGTATAATTGCTTAGGAGATAGGGAGTAGAGGCTATGGACACGATTGGCAGCATGACCCGTGAAGAACTTATCCGCTTAATTGATGAAGCTGTAGATCGCCGCCTCAAACGCTTGTTTGGCGAGTTTGAGATTGACGAAAATGAATTCTACGCAGACGAGGAAGAAGATCAGGATACACGCACACTCGAAGAAGTATTTGAGTCGATTGATAGGCATATGTGGACACCGCCACCGGGAACAAAATCGTCGCTAGAACTTCTTCGAGAGGATCGAGATACTTAATGGCTGTTTACATCGTTGATGCCAGTGTTGTAATCGAGCGGATCGTTAGAGGGGCATTCACGGAAAATGCCAAAACTATGTTCAGAGGGGCGCTTAACGGAGACAAATTTGTCGTACCAGAATTTTGTCTGATGGAATGTACAAATGTGCTGTGGAAACATGTGCGTTTTCAAGGCTTGTCAGAAACCGATGCTCAATTTGCATTGACCGATCTTCGCAGTCTCCCGTTAGAACGGGCAGCAGTCAAACGGGAGTTAGGAAAAGCATTACGAATCGGGTTGACGCATAAACTGGCAATTTATGATTCGATGTATATTGCGCTGGCAGCAAAATCCCGTTATCCCTTGGTAACTATTGATATGCCGCAGTTACGCGCCGCAAACGCCGAAGGGATCATGGTAAAGCCGATCACGGACTTTACCTAGCTCAATCTTGGCGCAGCGCCCATGCAGCGAGGCGAAACGCGCCCACCGTGATCACGATGGGGAGGATCACCGGGAGAACGGTATCCACGAACAGACGCATCACCGGATCAAGCGGGAGCAAGCGCAAAAGGTTGACCCCGAAGAAGTACGCGCCCGCAATCATCCCCGTCCCAACAACTGCCGGGACACGCGCCCACATCGTCGCGCCCATCAATACCCCCAACGCGCCGATCATGATCGGTTCAAGCAAAACACGCATCAACGCGGATAACAACGCAAGGATCAAGCCCGCCCGCATCAACACAGGGTTATCGTCCATCGAGATCAACACATCATATTGAATGATGAGCAGAGGCATACTGAACAGCACAACGGCGATCCATACCAAGCCGACGTTTTCGATCTGCCGCCATACTGCCGCCGAAACTTTGCTGTATAAAACGTGCAGCAGCGGACGCGGGATGATCAACATCAGCGGAAGCGTTTCTTTGCGCCGCTCATCGACCATGCTGGTGGCGCTTAACGTACCGATCATAAACAGGCTGTGCAGATACAAGATCAATGCACCGGGCAGCAGCACAAGCGAAACGGTCACGGTTGGCATAAGGATCGTGAACAGCATCGGCGCAACGTAAGAAGCAATCACAAACACGGCTTGCACTAGGAACAAACGCACGATGAAGCTGAAGTCGGGCAGTAACGTTTTCCAATACGCGCCCAAATGCCGCCGGACAATCGGATTCGAGCGTCGCGCCCATTCGGGAAGCTGCTGATCCATGTTGTTGATCTCCGGGGGCGTGACAATGCGAATTGCCGCCTTATCGACCAGCACGTGCTGTACCATACGTGTCCTTTCCGTTCGCTCTCTTTATACTAATCCTAAACCCGCCCAAAAGTTCACATGAGGGATTAGCAATTAGCGGTTAGCCGTTAGCGAAGGACGTTTTAGGAACAACGTCGGGATGCACCATTGGGCGTCCGTTAAGGCGGACACGCCGTTGCGTGTCCCTACATTCATGGCTTTTAGCTTTTAGCTTTTAGCTTTTAGCTTTTAGCTTTTAGCTTTTAGCTTTTAGCTAATCGCTAACGGCTAACCGCTTTTTTTAGCAATTTGTGCAGTGATGATCATCGACAAACAAGCTGACTTCGCGTCCATCTTGCCATGTGAGCAATCGCTGACCGTAAAGCTGTGAAAGCGTATCAGCGTTGAGGACGCGCTGAGGTTCGCCATACGCGATCAGGCTGCGCTTAAGCGCCATCACTTTAGGGAATCGCGCAAATGCTAGATCAAGATCGTGCGTAGATAGCAAAATCGTCAGCCCATCACGGTTGAGGCGTTCCAGCACTTGCATGAGGTCAGCTTGCGCCCCCGAATCCACGCCGCTAAACGGTTCATCCAGAATGAGGAGTTCGGCATCTTGCGCCAACGCACGCGCAATGAACACACGCCGCCGCTGACCGCCGCTGAGTTCGCCAATTTGACGCCCCTGCACAGCAGTCATCCCCACCCGTTCGAGCGCCTCATCAACAATGTGCTGATGCTCACGCTTCGGCGGTTTGAACCACCCGATTCGGCGGGCGCAGCCCATCATCACGACATCGCGCACCGTGACAGGAAAATTCCAATCGACGGCTTCATTCTGCGCCACATAACCGATTCGCTCTCGCGGCACATGCACATCAACCGATCCCGACGACGGGCGCAGTAAACCAAGCATCGCCTTGATCAGCGTGGATTTTCCCGCGCCGTTGGGTCCAATAATCGCCACCTGATCGCCGCGCTCTACGCTAAACGTCACCTGATCGAGCGCGGTTTCGCCGTTATACGTCACGCTGAGATCAACCGCCTCAATGAGCGGATCGGCTGTCCGCTCATGTGGAATATCGAATTTGGGTTCTGCTATAACCATCAGCTAATCCCCTAACGCCTCTACAATCGTTTGCGTGTTGAAACGCATCATGTCGATATAGGTTTCTGCGCCACTCTCTGCACCCCCAAGCGCGTCACTGTACAACGTCGTCACCACGCTGATTCCCGCCTCTTGTGCGATCAAGTCGGCAAACTGTGGATTCGTCGTATTCTCGGCAAAGATTGCCGGGACGCCTTCGGTCTGCACCAGTTCGATCAAGGCGGCGAGTTCCTGCGGCGCAATCTCTGAACCCGTCGCGCTGCCGGGTAACACCGTCGCGGCGATTTCAAAAGCATAAGCGTGTGCGAAATAGCCCATAAAGTCGTGGTTCGTGACTAAGACGCGCCGATCCTCTGGAATCGTACTCACCATTTCACGGATTTCAGCATCCAGCGCCGCAAGCTGATCAATGTAGGCGTCTGCGTTGGCGCGATAAGCCTCTGTGTTCGCGGGATCAAAATCGGTGAATGTGTCGGCAAGGTTATTCGCCCACAGAATCACGTTAGTGACATCGTGCCACACATGCGGATCACAGACGCCCGATTCTTCTTCGCCTTCTACTTCATCCTCGTCGTGATGTTCGTGCGCGGCGCATTCCACCGTATCGCCTAACACACCTAAATACGCATCATCGGGTTCGTCTGTCGCCCCGCCCTCATCCTCATGCGCGTGTTCGCCATAGGGCAAAATTTCGATCCCTGTCGAAATGACCACTGTAGGGATGTTTTCGCCCACCGTCACCAGCAAATCAGCGAGAAACGCCTCATAACCCGCGCCTACCGCCAGCACTAAATCGGCATTTGCGATGAGCGCCGCCGTTTCAGTCGAAGGCTCAAAGGCGTGCGGATCGGTATCGGCAGGGATCAAGGTGCTGACGGTGAACAGATCGCCCGCGATATTCTGCGCTGCATCTGCCAGAATGGTGGTGGTAGCAACGACGTTCAACGGGACTTGCGCTTGAATTGCCACGACGTTGAACCTGCCCTCCAGAGGATTCGCCCCTACAGTAAAGGCGAGAATCAGAGGTAAAATGAGAAGAAATATCTGACGCATTGATTTTCCTGTTCGGTATTGATACCCTGTATCAAATGATACGGTATCTCAATTAGAAAAGTTTGTCAAGGAAACACACGATGTCAGACGACAATTTCAGCCCACGCACACAGCGACTGCGTGATGC
>JBBQRJ010000194.1:0-8772 GCA_038214955.1 Aggregatilineales bacterium
AAGATGTAAATGGCGTTCTGGCAATTTAGGTCGATTCGGATTGCGTTGAACATTCATGGTTGCATCCTTGCTCTATGAATATAGAGAGTTTATGCTAAGTTGATGATATTTGCAAAGCGATTTTGCCCGCAATTCACACCAAACCCATTAACCCCGCTTCGGTATAACCGAACCCGCACCGCTTGTAAAACTCACTCAATCGCGGCTCGTAATCGACATGCACCCACGCCGCCGTAAACAGATCGTTCAGGGCGGCATTCTGAATCGGCGGGGAGATGCGATACTCGAATTTAGCGTCACTCATAGCGCAGCACGTTCGCTACCCGTTCACGCACGGCGACTCGTGCGCTCAAGAAAGTCGCCGCCCATGCGATGATCACCGAAGCGACCACCAGCGCCACCGCGACGGGCATGGCATCTGCTGGAATAGGGATAATGTCGCCTTGACCGAGCGCCGTCAAAATCGACACGCCTAACGCGCTGACGCCAATCCCGATCAAGCCGCCGAGCAAGCCCACGAGCGTATTTTCGAGCAGCATCACCCACAGCACGCGCCGCCCTTTCAAGCCAATCGCCTTCAAAATGCCAATCTGCCGCCGCCGTTCGAGCGTTGCCAGCGACACGGTATTCGCCATCGAAACCGCCGCCGCCAGCAGCGACAGCAAGCCCACCACCGTCGGAATGGCGCTGAACTGGTCGATCAGGCGTTTGAGTAAGCCATCAATGAAGGTGATGTCTATCGCAAACACGAACGGCACTTCGGAGAGCGCGAGCAGCACTTCATTCAGTTGATCGTCTGACGCTTGCAGTACGTTCAATTGAAAACCGGGATTCCCGCTGATGGTGTCCGGCGGGATGAAGGCTTGCCCCAACTGTACGAATCCGCCGCTGTCTTGAAGGATGCCCACCACCGTAAACGGATACTCGACTCCACGCATTCGCAGCACCAGTTCTGAACCCACATGCACCGTTGTTTCGACGCCAAACCCCAACGAGGCAGACAGCACGATCACGTTTTGCCCGCGATCCTCTGGAGTTAAATCACGTCCGGCGATGATCGTGCCGCTCGACAAGTCCGGGTTATCGCTGATACGTGCTTGCAGAGGCAGCGAACGAAAAGCCCGGTCAACACGGCGTGTCACGCCCTGATCATCCACAAACGGGATGTTAACTTCGGGTTCTTGACCGTCCACGCGCAAGATTTCGGCGGTATACTGCGCGATCCGTGTGTTGTAGACCCCCTCAAAGCGATCCGCGACGTTCTGCACGATGTTATTGCCGAGCGTGGGCGACATCATGCTAATCACGGGGAACACCAGCACATTCCCGCCGAAACTGCGCGTAAGCTGAAACTGCAAAATCTCTCGCGTGCCGACGCCCACAAAGGTGATGCTGCTCAAGGCAAACATGCCCGCACTCAACGCCAGCAGGGTTGTCGCGGTACGCAGTCGTCGTGAGGACAGGTTACGCAGCGCCAGCCGGAAATCGACGTAGCCGAACGAAGGCAGTTTGCCGACCAACCACACGATCACCCACAAAATACCGACGAGGATGCTGAGGATCAACAGCGTGAGCGCCACGCCAATGATCCCCGCCACCGGAAAGCCGATGATCTGCCCTGCGACCAAGCCGATCACGACCACGACGAGCAGCAGCGCGATCAGCGAATGCAGCACGCCCACACCGGGGATGTGCGTCTCGTTGGGGCGCAAAATGATCGCAGGGCGCACACGGTTCGCCGTGAGAATAGGCAAAATGCCGAACACCAGCGTCACCACCATCCCCAAGCCTAAGCCGTATACAATCGCTTCGGGGTAAATGCGCCAGATCAACTTTTGCTGTAAAAAGGCTTCACCGTAACGGTTGACGGCGATGCTCAACAGCACGCCCATCACCGCGCCGGTCACGCTGCCCATGATGCCCAACAAGAACGCCTCTGCTAAAAAGAGTGAGCCAATCTGCCGACCCTTCAAGCCAAAGGTCTTGAGCGCGGCGATCTCGTTGGTGCGCCGCCCCACCATCACCAGCATGGTATTGATGATGCCCACGCCGCCGATCAACAATGCGCCCAAGCCCATGATCACGATGAAGCGCCCGATATAATCCCCGATAATCTTATTCTGCTCGATGATGTCGGTGACGGTGATCACATTCAGCAGCCAATTCTGGCTTTGCGGGATCAGGTTGTTCAGACGGTGGAGGGCGGCATTGACATCTGACCCGTCTGGCAAGGCGATGCTCAGTACATTCGGATCGGCGTCGATTTGCAATGTTTCGGCGCGGTCAATGTGAAAATAGGCGAAACCGAAGAAGGCGGCGAAAAAGTCGCGTGTCCCCGCTTCGGTTTCCGTCGGCACAATGCCAGACACGATGAACGGTTCGGTGGTGTTGCTCACACGCACGGTATCGCCCACCTGCAAGTTCTGTTGAGACGCCATGTTTTCGCTGATCACGACGCTGTTGGGCGTCGAAAACAGATCGCGTAAGGCTGCCCCTGCTGGCTCCAGCGCGATGATCTCACCGGTAGGCGGGAAGGTTTGCGGGTCAATCAACAGGGTGCTGATCAACTGTGGACGCCCGACATCCACCGCATCGACGGCGGTCACTTGCAAACTAAATGCGCGGGTGTAAAAAGCGATCTGCGCGTTGTTCACGCTTGCCCATGCCCGATATGCACCAATCTCGCTTGATGAGAATGTTACTTCTTGATTCGCGTCGCCCCTCTCGCCGCCTAAAAAGGAGAACGCAGAATTGGCACCGTCGGCGTAAGAGAGCGTAATATCACCGTGATTACTCACGCGGGCGTTGTCCACCAGCGAGTCGCCAATGGCTAACCCTAACGAACGGAGCGCAACGACGGTTGCAACCCCTGCGCCAATGCAAAATACGGCGAACATCGTCCAGCGGGCGCTGCGTCTCAGGTTGCGGGCAGCATAGCGCAGATAAAACAAAAGTCGTGTCATCAAATTTGGCGCGAGATACCCCTCGCTTTAGCGAGGGGGAGGGATAGCGCCTTTTCTCCTTTCGTGTAGGTGTATCCGTCAGAACAATGAATAGTGGTGCAAGTCGAGTGCTTTACAGTCACTTTCCCCTTGACAGTGTTGATGTCGAAACGACCCGTTGCACGGCAAGCAAGTCGCCCGACATGCCGGCCGGCATATTTACCTAACTTCACATCAGCCTTCACCCTATCCCCGGTCTGAAAGCCAAAATGCCGCTTCTGACGTAGGCGATGTCGGGTTGGGAAACCGTATTTGTCAGTTCGGCACATCTGTCTTGAGCCGTGTCCTGCTGCGGTGATCGAAAGAGAGGGTTGATCGGGCTTTAGGTAGACCCGTTCTCCGCTCTCACCCACACACGCCGCATCAATCCAATGTTCTTTCGGATAGCCCTGTTGCGTGCGATTGAACTTCGTCCGCCCGCCTGTTCCAATTTCGACCTTTAACCCTGTCCGTTTCAGACGATTGTAGAGCGCCCATCGGGTCGCATTAACCGCCGCCGCATCCTTGAGCGGCAATTTGGCGTGTTTCTGTATCTCTGGATGACCCCATTCTGCGGCTGTTTGTGTCCCTTTCGCCTGATTGCAGTCATGACAAGCCAGCGTGAGGTTGCTGACCCGGTTCGTTCCACCCCGAGACTTGGGATGGATATGCTCAATTTCCAACGGTGTATCTTTTGCGCCACAATAGGCACATTGACGGCCCCCACTTTTCGAGCAGATATTCACGGACTTCATAACCCGCCAATTCCCCTTGTTGATACTCTACCCCGCTGATCTCAGCGTTTTGCAGCAGTTGGGTGTCAAACTTGACCAGTTCTTGGGCAATCCCTGTCAAAGGACAGGCGCAGTTCACTCGACAAAACCACGTCCAGATATTCTCCACCCGACTCAGGAGTGAAGGGGGCAGCCAGCCTTCGGGTCGGCGTCGATTGGCGAACCGTGCCGGACGATAGCGCGTATGTCGCGCACGACGACCACGACGCAATGCTCTCCGACTATCAAGCGCCGCTTTGATCTGCTGTCCACGATGGGCTAGCACACCCGCCCAAACGACTCGTTTTCCGTGTTGAAAGTCAGCGACCAATGCGACCCCAGTTTGCTTGCTGCCGGGATCCACTTTGAAAGCCACAGGCTGACTATCGCCGCCGTCCCGTTCTTTCAGAATGATCGTGAAGGGGTAACGACGAAACACCGCCGCCTTTCCCTTCCGCAACAGTTCCCTCGCTCGTGCTGGACTGCATGGCATGAGCGGTTTCCTATGCTTATCTAGCACAAATACTCGTTGCATTGGATTACTCCATGCTTCTCCCCTTGCGGGGGTAAAGTTCACCTCGACAAAGTTATCGACTGGTTTTTCGTGAGCGACACTGGCTTTTCCCAATCGCCTGTTTAATCGCACACCGCAGGGTTCGGAACTGGTGAGGTATTCCGAAGTGCCTATCTATTCAGTCGTAACGTAGCCCTTGCAGGCTGAGTCTGGTAAGCATTAGGGCTAAAAGTCCCCGCCTTTAGGCGTGGGGATGCTTACGGTTGGGTTTCCAAAAGATCAGTCTTTAAAGTATACGCTTTCGCGCCACGAATTGTTCTGGTGAGTGCTATAATATTCGTACTTCACGCCGAGACAATGTAGGTTGGTAACTGATGACGATTCAGAACGGCAATCACCCGAAATGTGTAGATGAAGTTCGGGGAATACGCAGCATCAACGGCGAAATTCGTGAGGGTCTGCGTAATCAACAGGCAATCCTACAACTGCGTAAGGTCAGCGTTCCCGATAACGTGATCGACAATGCATCGGGGATTGATGGACAGCTTGACAAGCTGGAACATACCCTGCTTGATGAGCAGACCGAACTTGAACAGCTTCGCGCCCTGACAGAAACGTCGGCATTGATCAATTCTTCGCTTGACCTTGATCAAGTGTTGGCGCAAGCGATGGATGTCATCCTCAAACTGACGAATGCCGGACGCGGATTTACACTGCTGCGTAACCGTGAAACGGGCGAACTCGAATTTCGCATCATTCGCGCCCCCGAAGATGAAGAACGGCACGACATTAGCCGGACAATCCTCGAATACGTTATGTCTACGAAACAACCGATGCTGACCGACAATGCATCGAGCGACCCGCGTATCCGTCAAAGCGAGACGGTAGGCAAATTTACGCTGCGATCTATTTTGTGCGTGCCGTTGATCTACAAAGAACGGGTGACGGGCGCAATTTATCTGGATAACCGCTTCAAAGAGGCGGTTTTCACCGAACGCGAACTAAACTTGCTTACGGCATTTGCTAATCAAACGGCTGTCGCCATTGAAAACGCCATTTTGTTCGCGCAGGTGCAAACCACCCTCATCGAGATCACCCGTGTTAAAGAATTGATGGAAAACGTGTTCGCTTCGATTGCCAGCGGCGTCATCACGACGGATCATGCGGATCGGGTGACGACGTTCAATCAGGCTGCCGCGCATATTTTCGCACTCTCTAGCGATGAAGCCATTGGTCAACCGCTGGAATCGCTCGTGCCGGGGGTAGGAGAGTTTGATACCTATCTGCATCTCGTGAGGTCAGGGCGCAGTACATCACTAGAAACACAAACGCAAGTGGTGGGACGCGGGCATGTCGAACTGAATTTCAAACTGAGTCCCCTCAAAGACGGGGCGCAGCAAACAGAAGGGGTCGCGGTGGTGGTCGATGACCTGACAGAGCAGCGCGAACGCGAACAAACGTTGGGCATGGCGACTCGCTATCTGCCGCCGGGGATGGTCGAAAACATCCACGAGATCGCGGGGCTTGCGCTCGGTGGCGAACGGCGCGAAGTGACGTGCATGTTCATTTTCGCCGCGCCTTACAGCGCCTTCCCGTCCAATTTGCGGGCGCAAGGCATGATGGCGCTGCTCAATCAATTTTTGGAGACGGCAACCGATGCCATTCACGAGCAGCGCGGCATTATCGACAAATATATGGGCAACGAGATCATGGTGCTGTTCAACACCCAGTTGAATCCACAGGAAGATCACGCCTTACGCGCTGTCAACACGGCATTGGATATGCGCGAGGGCTTTTTGCGCCTGTACCAGCGGCTAGGCATTGATCCACAGCCACATTTATACCGTGCGGGGATGCATACCGGAGTCGCCACGATGGGCAACGTCGGCAGCATCAACCGCCGCAACTTCACCGCTATTGGCGACAGCATCAACTTGAGCAAACGTCTGCAAGAGAACGCCACGCCGGGACAGATTATCCTCAGTGACGATGTGTTAAGTCACATACGCGCCAATGGGGGTTTACCCGCCAATATCGAAGCAGCCGAACGCGGCAAAATTCAGGTGAAGGGGCGCAAACAGTTGACCAGCATTTACGAGGTATTCCGCAATGCCTGAAGAAACCAACAAAATGAATCCGCTCACCCTTTCGCAGAGCGCACAGGAACAACTGCGCCAGCTTAAGCAGGATGTTGCACGCATGGCAGATTTACTTCAAGTGCAGCAATCCTCTATGCGCTCGTATGCGGTGGGCTTGCCCGCTGATGCGCTTGGCAAGGTCAATAACATGACCTCCAAAATGGAAGGCTTGACGCTTGACCTGCTCAACCGTCAAATTGAACTGCGTCAGCTTCGGGCGCTGGCACAAACCACCGCCTTGATCAACTCTACGTTGGATACGGATAGCGTACTGATTCAAGTAATGGATACGGTCATCCAACTGACAGGCGCGGAACGCGGGTACATCATGCTCCGCGATGAACCCGGCGGCAACCTCGAATTTCGGATTGCGCGTGGCATCGATCAGGAACAGCTAGGGCGCGAAGAATTTATCGTCAGCAACACCATCGTGAACGAGGTGGCGAACACGGGAAAGCCCGTGCTAACAGATAATGCCCGCAGCGATCCGCGCTATCAACAGCAGGAAAGCATCGTCGGCTACCAACTGCGAAGTATTCTCGCTGTGCCGCTCAAAGTGCAAAACGAGTTGATCGGCGTGGTGTACTGCGACAACCGCGCTTTGACCGCCTTGTTCAAAGATTCAGAAATGAACATGGCGCGGGCATTTGCCGACCAAGCCGCTGTCGCCATTCAAAATGCGCGTTTGTTTGAAGCAGCACGCGCTCAACTGGCGGAGATCAGCGCCAACCGTGCGTTGATGGATAACATCTTCACGTCCATCGCCAGCGGTTTGATCACGCTGGATGGTCACGACACCATTACATTGTTCAATCCCGCCGCCGAAGCGATCACCGGCATCAGCAGTGAACGGGCAATCGGCATGTATCTACATGAGGTACTGCCGTCGCTGGCAGAATTGTTCACGGGCAAGCTGGCACATGTACGAGAAGCGGGCGCTCAAGAGACGATTGAGGCGGATATTGTGCTGCACGGGGGGCATGAGCGCGTGTGGAACATCGTCATGAGTCCGCTGCGCGACCCCGATGGTTCGCAGGTGCAGGGCGTGACGATTGTGCTAGACGACCTGACCGAAAAGAAAGACCGCGAGTCGCAGTTGGCACAGGTACAGCGATATTTGCCAGCGGCGTTGGTCGAAAACATGCGTAACGCCGATCTATCGGTGCTGGCGGGGCAAGAACGCGAAATCACCGTTGTATTCGCGGACGTGCGCGGATTCACGTCGTTCAGCGAACTGCTTGAACCGGAACAACTGATGGAGATCATCAACGAGTATTTGAGCGTTGCCAGCGACTCGATCAACCTGTTTGAAGGCGTAGTCGATAAATATTTGGGCGATGCGGTGACGGGTTTGTTCAATACACAGTTGAACCAGCAGGAAGATCACGCTTTACGGGCGGTTCGCGCCTCCTTGAGCATGGTCTATGATGTGCTGGCGCTCCACGAGATTATGCCGGAAGAAAGCCGCCTATTTTACGGGATCGGCATTCATACGGGGCTGGCGATGCTCGGCAACGTAGGCGGACAAGAACGTCAAGAGTTCGCCGCCATTGGTGACGCCGTAGAGTTGAGCAAGCTGCTGCAAGAAAACGCAGGGCGCGGCGAAGTCATCCTCAGCGAAGCGACGTATGAACACGTCAAAGAGTATTTCGAGTGTGAACCCTGTACACCGATCAAGACCAAAGGGCGCGAGGACTTTAAAGTCATGTATCGCCTGACGGGACGCAAGAAGAAATAGGAAAAAGGGTTGAGGCTGGCTCCCCCTCTCCTGCTTTTGGGAGAGGGGGCTGGGGGGTGAGGCTGGTTGTTCCGCTAACCAACGGACGCGCCGTTGCGCGTCCCTACCTACAGGCGACAGAAGGGGGTTGGGTTGATCAATCAGGGGGATATTTACTGGGTACAGTTGGAAGCTGCGGACGGGTTAGAACCGCGCATTCCTCATCCCCATGTTGTGATTCAAGAGAATAGCTTGAATCACAGCCAACTCGACACAGTGGTGGTGTGTGCCTTGACCTCGAACATCAAGCGGGTCAACATGCCGGGTAATCTCCTGCTCGAAGTTGGTGAGGGGAGTTTATCCCGACAAAGTATCGTAGAAGTTTCAAAAGCCTCTACAGTCAATAAAACGCAGTTAGGGGAATATATTGGCTCACTCAGCGAGAAGCGGATCAGTCAGATATTGGCAGGGATGCGATTTCTCCAGCTATCGTTTTTTGACCGCTAACCTCAAATCCTCAACGCGCTCAAGGTAAGCTGGATATAACTGTCCAAAAGTGTATTCAGTTGATTGATCGCCGCGTCGAGGTTGCCCGTTTCCAGCGCGTGTAACAGGGCTTCATGCCTGTCGATTTGCGCGTGCAGTTCAC
>JBBQRJ010000195.1:0-8715 GCA_038214955.1 Aggregatilineales bacterium
TCGGCAAAGCGATTGATCGCCTTCGTCAGCCGTTCGCCCGCCTGATACTTCAAGCTGATGCGATCTTCAACATTGAAATCAGCATCCTTACGCAAACTCTGAACGCGGCGCACGACCTCACGCGCCAAGCCTTCATCGATCAATTCTTCGGTCAGGCGCGTGTCGAGTGAGGCGAGATAGCCGCCATCCTCTGCAACCGCGTAACCCTCAGCAGCACCACGAGTCACCTGTACTTCTTCGGCGGCGAGTGCAAAATCCTGACCGTCCAACTGCACGACGATGTTTTCACCACGCAGGAGAGCCTCACCCCATTGACGCTTATCCGCATCGGGAGCATCGTCACGCACCCACTTTTGAACCTTCGGGAAATCGGCACGCAGCTTTTTACCGAGCAGACTTTGCAGCGGGTTCAGCTTGTACATAACGACATCCCCCGCATTGTTGAGCGCCCCGACGGATTTCACGTTGAGTTCGCTCATGATCAAGTCGGCAAACCGTTCGATCACGCCGCTTTCACGCGCTTCACGGACGGCGAACCGCGCATCTGCCAACGGCTGACGCACGCCCAACCGCACCGATTCGCGGGCGGCACGTCCCAAGCTGACCAGCTTCTCGACAAGGCGCATTTCGCGCACCAGCGTTTCGTTGATCAACGCGGGGTTGCTCTCCGGGAACAGCGCCAGATGCACACTCATAGGCGCTTTCGGGTCAAGTTCGACCACGAGATTACGATAGAGCGCGTCCGCCATAAACGGCATGGTCGGCGCGATCAACTTGCTCACGGTGACAAGGCATTCGTAGAGTGTGGCATACGCGCCCATTTTGTCGGCGTCACTCTCCGACTTCCAGAAGCGGCGGCGGCTCAAACGCACATACCAGTTGCTCAACATTTCGACAAACGCTTCTACCGGACGGGTTGCGCCGGGAACGTCGTAGGTATCGAACGCCTCAGTCACATCCTTAACCATCTGGTGAAGTTCCGCCAGCACAAATTGATCGAGCAGATCGCGTTGTGCGACGGGCGGTTGTGCGCTAGTCGGCGTCCAACCATCCAAGTTGGCATAGGTGATAAAGAAGCTGTAGGTATTCCACAGCGTCAACCAGAAACGGCTGACCACATCGCCTACCAAATCCTTCGAGAAGCGGCGCGGCTCACCGGGAGGACCCGACGTGAACAAATACCAGCGGAAAGCATCTGCGCCATGCGCGTTGAAGACTTCCCACGGGTCAACGATGTTGCCCTTGCTCTTGGACATCTTCTCGCCCTTCGCGTCGAGGATCAAGCCCAAGCAGATCACGTTTTTGTACGACACTTCCTCGAACAACATACTGCTGATCGAATGGAGCGTGTAGAACCAACCGCGTGTTTGATCCACCGCTTCGCAGATGTAATCCGCCGGGAATTGATCCGCGAACATTGCTTGATTGTTCGCGGGATAGCCCCACTGTGCTAACGGCATTGCGCCGCTGTCAAACCACACGTCGATCACTTCCGGCACACGACGCATCGTGCCGCCGCGCCCGTTGGGGTTCGGGAATGTGATGTCGTCCACATACGGGCGGTGCAAATCCAACTCGGTCAGGTCACGCCCTGCCAGTTGACTGAGCTCCGCCACGCTGCCGACGCACAAGCCTTCGCCCGTCTGATCATCAATCCACACGGGGAGCGGAGTCCCCCAGTAGCGTTCACGTCCAAGCGCCCAGTCTTTCAGCTCGTTAAGCCAATTGCCGAAGCGCCCATCCTGCACATGATCGGGAACCCAGTTGATCGTCTGGTTCAGATCGATCATCTTCTGGCGATATTCCGTCGCACGCAAGAACCATGCATCACGGGCGAAATACAGCAGCGGCGTACCGCAGCGCCAGCAGAACGGATAGGTATGCTTATGACGCTCTGCTTTGTACATCAAGCCGCGCCGCTTCAAGTCACGGGTGATTTCGGGATCAGCATCTTTGACCCACACGCCGCGAAACTCGGTCACAGCATCGATGAATTTGCCGTCCGCGCCAACCGTTTGCAGCACAGGCAAATTGTTCTCTTTGCCGACTGCCATGTCATCCACGCCGAACGCGGGGGCGATATGCACGATGCCCGTGCCGTCCTCCGTGCTGACGAAATCGCCCGCCACCACATAGGCATAGTTCGTCTCGACAGGCAGGAAGGTATAGAGCGGGCTGTAATGCGTGTTGAGCAGGTCTTTGCCCTTGAATTTCTTGACGATCTGGTAGCCTTCGCGGTTGGTCAGCACCTTGTCAACCAGTGACGCCGCGAGGATCAGGTTTTCTGTGCCTTCGCCATTCGGGACGGGTCCTTCGACCTGCACATAATCGAGATTTTCACCGACTGCCAGCGCGACATTTGCCGGAAGCGTCCAAGGGGTAGTCGTCCACACGAGGAAATACACGCCGGGTTTATCACGCAGCGGGAAGCGCACGAATACGCTGGGGTCTTCGACATCTTGATAGCCGAGCGAGACTTCATGGCTGCTCAACGGTGTGCCGCAGCGGGAGCAGTAGGGGACGACCTTCAAACCCTTGTAGAGCAGGTTTTTGTCCCAGAACTGCTTGAGAATCCACCAGACGCTTTCAACATAATCATTCGTGAAGGTGACATAGGCGTTATCGAGGTCTGTCCAGTACGCCATACGTTCGGTGAACTGTTCCCACTTGCCGATGTTACGCATCACGCTGTCACGGCATTTCTTGTTAAATTCCGCGATGCCGTATTCTTCGATCTGCTTCTTTTGCGTGAAGCCGAGTTCTTTTTCCAGCGCAATCTCTACGGGCAAGCCGTGCGTATCCCACCCGCCCTTACGCAGCGCGTAGTAACCGCGCATGGTTTTGTAGCGCGGAAAAATGTCTTTGAAGGCACGCGCCAATACATGATGTACGCCGGGAACGCCGTTTACCGTCGGGGGTCCCTCGTAGGTCACGTAGCGCGGTGCGTCTTTGCGTTCTTCCATCGAACGCTCAAAAATGCGATTCAGCCGCCAAAAATCAAGCTGTTCGCGTTCCAGTTTCTGGATATCGACTTCCGGTTTGACTGCCTTGAACATGGTTCTTTCCTCTCTATGTGAATTTGACGTTGTTGTGCCTAGCCTTGTGTCTGTATTCGCATAGAGGGGGCAATCGACCGTGATGTGTGCG
The DNA here is from genome assembly GCA_038214955.1 of Aggregatilineales bacterium. Classification (GTDB taxonomy): domain Bacteria; phylum Chloroflexota; class Anaerolineae; order Aggregatilineales; family Phototrophicaceae; genus Flexifilum. The sequence continues at coordinate 3,148 of JBBQRJ010000195.1, forward strand.
GAACTCTCACCATCACGAGTCACCTCCTTATAATTATGGGGAAAATCGTCACTGTATTATGATGCAAAACCGCGTTTAAGGGAAGATTCAACCCGAATCAATCCTATAATGGTCTGGAGATTTTAGACGAGGACAAGTATGTTTCTTGAAGCAACCCTCCCCAACCTGCAATCCGTCGCTGTCTATGAGCGGATCGGTTTTCGGCAGTACGGAGTGATCAATCGCTACGTGTGGCGTCAGACGTAGAGGCGGGGTCACGCGGTCCCGTACCAATCCAGAATACTTCGCGTTCTAAGTTAAGAACCGTCGGCATTTCGTTTGAGCGATTGTCGCGCAGTATTTCTGCCCACCACTGCATATGAAAGATCGAAAACGAAACACCCCCATGACAGCGGGCGACAATGGTGGTGGGGAAATCGGTAAACGGCACTATACCGCTGTCCGTGCATTGCAGTGGGGAATACTGGCATGTGCCGCCCTGCGATACGAGATAAGCAGCAGCGGCGCAAGGTTGATCGGCAGAGGTGTAGCCCCACACATCCGCGCCGTAAGCCTCGCTGACATGGCTGATTTCAGTCATGCGGGGGGGCAGCGGCGGCAGCGGTGGGGCGATCAAACCGTACAACGCACGCAGAATGTTAAACCCGACGATCAACGCCAACCCGAAGGCAACCGCAACAACGATCAACCAAACGGACGGGCGTCGAGACTCCGGTTTTTGGGCAGCGTTAGGACTGCCAGAGTTGTTCATATCGGACAACTGTCAACCCTTCAGCATCCATTTCAGGGTTTTCGTTTGCCTGACCGGGATAGATCACGACCAGCGTGTACTGGGTGGAACGAAACCCAGAGTGGTCAAACATACAGTTGAATTGAAATGGCACGCTTTGCCCGATAGCGGCGGGCGGCGCTTCGCCGACGGCGGGAATGCGAATACAGCGTTCTACCGCATCGCCGTAATGCTCATTCATTTTTTGCTGGAAGTAGTTGACCACATTTTCAACACTGTCTGGTATGCGATAGTAGACGTTTCGTGAATTGCTCAACACGTCACTTTCGCCCCACTGCACCGCGCCGGGAGGCGCTTGCACATCAAACGGGGTCTGGCGCGAGGCTTGATCGACGAAAAACGACACTACCCCTGCCCCAATGATCAAAATACCAATAATTCCGGCGATCAGGCTGTAACGGACGATGGACGAACTTCTACGTTGTTCTCTACTTTGACGAGTCAATTCGACGCTCCTTGCATCTGTTCAATGTCATTCTTGAGCGCCTCACCGTAAGGCGTATCGCGGAAACGTTCCGCACTTGCAAGCCAATACGGTAAGCCCTTTTGAATCAATTCTAACGACGGCGGGTGAAAACTTGCGTCGATTTTATGCAGTAAATAGGTTTGCATCAACTGGCGATAAGGCTCATCTGATGTGGCGCTTTCCAGTGTAACCCGCGCTTCGTCGCTCATGCCAAGTCGATAATAGGCTTCACCCAAGTCTAAAACGACCACTGGCGGCGCTCCTAGCTCGACAGATCGGCGGATTGACTCGACTGCGCCCGCATAATCTCCTTTTGAAAGCAGTGTACGCCCAAACCCGAAGCGCGGGAAGTGGTGATCCGGCGCTTTGTCTATGGCTTCTGACAAAATCGCCTCGCTCTCGGCAAGCCGCCCCAACTGACGGTACGTATTTCCTAGTAGGGTGATCGCCCGCACATCCATTTTGCCGCGTTCCCGTGCGGCTTCCAAAACGGATCGCGTCGACTCGAAATCACCTTCCAGATAATGACGCTGTGCCAGAGTCAACGCGGAAATCATGCCCCGATTGCCCCACATCACCGCCACTTCCGACACGATCAACAAGCCCCCCACGCCAATCAACGCGAATTGACGGAGTGTCGGCGTAGTGAACGCCACGATCAACAGGATTGCCAGCAGCACCAAACCAACCATCACCGCAACCTGTGTTGAGCGTTCCCACGTTTTAAAATCGCTGCGTAAGCGCGTAATTGCCCAGATCATCTATTTGACCCCACCCCCAACCCCTCCCCGAATTCAGGGAGGGGCGCAAACGATTTGTTTTCTCCCGCTTGTATTGGAGAAAGAGTCTGACTCTCTGCATTCATCCTAAATTCCCCGCATCTGCGTCGGCTATCGCCTGTTCAATCGCCGCGATCTCATAGCGCAATGCCTGACCATAGGCAGTGCCTTCAAGCGGCTTGAGTCCGCTTTTCCACGTCGCCAAACCATCACGGGCGCTCATCATTTTGGCGATGGCACGGACGGCTTTCTTTGTTTCTCCATTGGCTTGATAGCTGTTGGCAAGGTGATAGAACACGCGCACCCCGTAGGGCGCAGTCATGGCATGAGCAGCCGCCTTCTCGAACGACTCGACAGCGGCGGACTCGTCCCCCGCGAATCGCTGTGTAAAACCAAGTTCCGCCCAGATAATTGGTTGTTCAGGCGAGAGTGACGCCGCCCGCATGAGCGTACCCGCCGCCTCGTCGTAGGCGGCTTGCAAGCGGTAGCCGTTCGCCAGCGTGATATAGGCGTCCGAGTCGTTGGGAAACAACTGGACAGCGCGATCAGCGGTGGCTTGCGCCTTCGCCAACTGTCCGGTGTAGGCATAGGCGCTCGTGAGCAGCATCAACACTTCGGACGTTTCTTTGCCTTCGCGGATTGAGCGTTCTAACAGTGGAATGGCGTCACGAAACTTGAACGCTTCGATCAGGCGGTAGGCTTCGCCATAACCCGATCCCTGCGCCCGTGTTTGACGTGCTAACAGCACACCCACCAGCGTAAACCACGACAGGAACATCATCGCGGCAAGGCACAACCCGCCGAGCGCCACCAGCACATACGGCGACAAATCGAGCGTATTTTGCGGCGTGCGCGAACTGAAAAACTCCGCTGCCAGCCCGCCGATGAAGATCACAATTCCGACGAATGCCAACACAAAGGTGATGTAAACGCCGATCAACCATGTACGCCGCATTACGATGCTGCTCCAAGCATGGAGACATCCAACGCCCCCGCGATCAACTGTTCAGCGGCTTGCACATCTGCCCCGATCACAGCGCGTAACGTCTCCGCTTGATCACTGGCGAGGATGGTTGACCATTCGTTCAAACCGCCCTTGTCTTTACGCAGCGCGATAACTTCGGCTTGCGCGGACGCCGAATCACCAAGACGAGCATAGGCACGCGCTAAATAGAGGTGGATCAACAGGCGGTGACGGGCATCACGCACGCCCAATTCCAGCGCCCGCGTCAAGTGTCCGACTGCCGCATTCGACTCGCCTAACCGATCTTCGATCATGCCCAAGTTGTACAGTGCGACCCACTCATCCGGCGCGAGTTCAGCGGCTTTGTGCGCGGCAGTCAGCGCCTCATCAAAGCGCCCCGCCTGTAAGTTGACTTCTGCCAAGCCGTTGAAAGCGACGGCTGAAATCGGGTCGATTTGCGTCATCTTGAGGTAATCGCGCTGCGCCCGATCCAGCTTGCCCCACAAACGGAGCAGTTCCGCACGGAAACGATAATGATTCGGCTGCTCCGGTTCATTCTGGATCACGTCGTCCATGATCTTGACGGCTTCTTCATACTCGTTGCGGCGCAAATGGCGGATCGCCTTCTGGTAATCCATCGGGGAGCGCCCGCGAAAGATGATCATCCCCGCGACTATCCAACCGAGCGCCCCGCCGATCAGGATCAGCGATAGGTTAGGCAGGAAGAACACCGCCAAAATCACCGCGCCGATGGCGGGAACGAGCAGCGCAATCCACCGCTGGCGATCTTCGAGTTCCATTTTGCCGATGATGATCACGGCGCTGCCGCCCATCGCTACCAGCAGTAACAGCGATTGCACCACCGTCACCCATTCGGGACCCTTGACGACGTTCAGCATGAGGCTGAATAAACCCGTCAGCGCGATCACCAAAAACAGCGCCCGCAGCCGCGCAGCGCCGAGAAATAAGGCGAAATCGTTAAACATCTGCTCCAATGTCTTGATCAACCGCGTATTCCTCTCGTTCCAACTGCGGCTATTTTACCCGACGCTACCGCCCCATGTCGATACAACTTCGCCACGTTTCCTACGTACTTGGAGATATAGAGACCATTTAGGCTAAAGGGGGAGAATCAATGTCGGATCATGAACTTTACGAGATTGCCAAGCAGCGCGTCAATCAGCGGACGCGCCGCTGGATGTTGTGGGGTGTCAATTTACTGGGCTTGATTTTCTCGTTGACGATGGTGATCCTGTTGGGGGACAGTGTTTACAGCAACACGGCTGTTGCCCTGTTCATGGCATGGATGGGTGCGTTCGCATTTCACTCGCTTCTGGCGTGGCAGGCAGAACATCGCACAGGAGACATTGAAAACGAGGTCGTCAAACTGCGGGCGGCGATGGATTACGAAAAGCCCAAACGCCTCGAAATTTCGGACGATGGCGAACTGATGGACGTGGAAGAAATCGAAAAGGAAAAGGTGCTGCATTCGCGCTAAATCACGCCGCTACTCTATGGCGACGTACAGCCGCTTGTTGATACCGCCCTTGCTCTTGTAGTCGGTGATGCGAATGCGCCCGACTTCGCGGGTGTTGGCGACGTGTGTCCCGCCGTCGGCTTGCAAGTCCAACCCAACGATCTCCACTGTGCGAATTTCGTTGATGCCTTCGGGCAGCAAATTGATTTTCGTGCGGATCAAGTCAGGAATCTGGAAGGCTTCCTCACGCGGCAAAATGCGAACGCGCAAATCATGCGCCGCCGCGATCTCTGCATTGATCTTCTGCTCAATCTCGCTGATCACTTCGGGCGGCAAACGCTCAAACTCAAAATCCATGCGCCCGCCAAGCGGCTCCATGTTGCCGCCTGTGACCGCCGCGCTGTAGTCGCGCCACACCACGCCGCATAAAATATGCATGGCAGTATGAGTCCGCATGAGTTTGTAACGGCGATCCCAATCGATCAGACCGATGAGCGACTCACCAACAACGGGCAATTCGTTCCCCTCGATGATATGCGCGTTCCCCTTGCGGCATTCTTTCACGCGATAGGTCTTGCCACTCGCATCGAGTACGCCCTCATCACAGGGTTGACCGCCGCCACCGGGATAAAACGCCGTGCGATCTAAGTAGACGGCACGTGTTTCAGGGTCAACACCCGTGACCGTCGCCGTGAAGTCCCGCAGATAGCTGTCGGTTTGGTACAGTAGGTCGGTCATGGTCGATTCCTCTCGAAAGCAGTTAAAAGTGACGAGTCAAAAGTTAAAAGTTAAAAGTAGGGGCAAGTGAAATTCAGTGAATCACGAATTGTGATTTTCCCGATGAACGGACGCGATATATCCTGTCCACTCTGAATTCGTGATTCACTGAAATTACTTTCCCCTTTTAACTGTGTTTACAGTTCCCCACGCATACGCAGCATCACTTCACGTCCGCCCATTGCCCGCCAGAACGCGACGGCTTCCTCGTTGAGCGCGGCAACATGCCACTCGAAGTAGTTTAAACCCTGCTCACGAAACCAGACAGTCAGGTTTTCGACCAGCGCACGCCCCACCCCATGCCGACGATTCGCA
>JBBQRJ010000196.1:0-8705 GCA_038214955.1 Aggregatilineales bacterium
ATCCCGTCGGAGACACTCATTCCACCAACCGCGACATTTAAGACAGAAACACCAATCTTTACGCCTATCCCACCAACACTAACGGCAACGTTCACGGAGACTCCTCTCCCGCCGACAGCGACCTTTACGCTGACAGAAACACCGACCTTCACGCCGCTCCCACCAACACTGACGGCAACGTTCACGGAAACACCCGTCCCACCGACGCTAACGGCGACCCCGACGGAGACTCCTCTCCCACCGACGGCGACCTTTACACCGATCCCGCCAACACCGACAGCAACGTTCACTGAGACTCCGCTCCCACCGACGCCGACCTTTACGCCGATCCCGCCAACGCCGACGGAAACCGTTGTTCCACCAGACGCACTGTTCACGGCGACGGTGACGAATGATCCGATGACATACCAATTTTTCAATCAATCGACGGGAGCGATTGCTAACCTGATGTGGGACTTCGGTGATGGAACAACCAGCACTGAAGCGAATCCAGTTCATACTTACGCTGCGACGGGTGACTATACAACCACACTGACCGTCATGGCAGCAGATGGCGTGACAGGCGATAGCGCAACCCAGATGATCACTGTTGCCGCCGCCACCGCCACGCCTGAGCCAACCGCAACAGTGTCGCCAATGGATGCGGTCTTCACCTATACCGTGATAACAAATCCTCCGCTCACCGTAGAGTTCTTGACCCAATCGACAGGTGACATCGCCAGCTATTTCTGGGACTTTGGCGATGGCGCTACCACCTTCGAGCCAAATCCAATTCACACCTATCCGCAAGTAGGTGACTACACGGTAACACTTACCGTTACGGCAGCCGATGGGGTGACAACGGATAACGTTGTGCAGACTGTGACTGTTGAAGCTGAGGCACAACCACCAGCGCCAGAGCCAGTACTCACGCTCAACGCTTTCGTTGGCGCTGTGAATGATGCGGTCTGGGATTCAAGCGACACGCGCATTGCCGCCGCCAATGAAGATGGGACAATCTCACTGTGGGATGTGACCAGCGGGCAGGTAGTCGGCACACTGATCGGTCACACAAGTGAAGTGCTAAACCTCGACTGGAATTCGACGGGATTGATGCTCGCGTCCGGCGGGAGTGATGGACAGATCGTGATTTGGGATTTGAACAGCCTACAACCGATTGCGACACAGCATGTCGGTAACCCGGTCACAGACCTTGCTTGGGACAACAGTGGAACATCATTGGCAGTCGCAAGTGCTGATGGAAATGTTATACGCCTTGACACAGCAGGTAACGCAACCCCATTGACGCACGCCAACGCCGCCGTAAATACGCTGGCATGGGGCATCAACGACACGCTTCTGCTTATCGGCGTCGATGATGGCAGCATTATGCTTCTCGACATGACTAGTGGGCAAATCGTTTATACGCTGCAAGCTGCCGCTTCGGTAACTGCCCTCGCATGGAGTCCAGATAGCCTACAATTCGTCACAAGCATCGCAGACACCACACTGGTGATCTGGGATACAGCGACGGGGCAAGCCGTGTTCCCGCCGTTTGATCAAAGCGATAATGTAATCACTGCGGTAGCGTGGCATCCTTCGGGAACGCAGATTCTCAGTGGTGACGCAGGGGGCGAAATAATTCTGTGGGGTGCTACAGACGGCACAGTGATCCAGAGATTTGCGGCGCATACAGCTTCTATAAATGCTGTGGAGTGGAATAGTGTCGGCACACAGTTCCTTAGCGCAAGCGACGATGGCACAGTGCTTATATGGCAACCGTAATCGTTCCAGCCTGAACAATTACAACCTGCCCCTACATCCATTGCATGTCAATAATGTAGGGGCAAGCGAGTCTGACTGGTCGAAACCAGCTTAGGCATACCAACCCTCTGGAAGCGCATCCTTTTCAGCCGCTAACAATTCAGTGAGGATATGGATCGGCGTCAGCGATGGATGTGACCAGCGGGTCGGTCATCATGGCACGGTGCAGCAGCGCATGGGCGATCTACGGCTTTGCGCTGGCAGCCGATTGGACGGGAAACGCTGATTATCTCGCTGTCGCCTTGCGCCTTGCGGAAGCGTGTTTTGAAACCGCCACCGAAGCACAGGGCTTGCTGCGCGCTTCTAGTTACAGCATCCCGGCAAATCGCGCTGTCGAACAGTTCATGCCCTTTAGACATTACTATTTCCTCGAAAGTCTGCTGACTCTTAAGGGTCAAGTCAACGATTTTTGGGGCAAAGCCAGCCTGATCACACCTAAAGGATAATCAACGATGCTTTACCCGCAGATCAACCCCAACCGCCAGATGATCGACCTATCTGGTTTCTGGAAAATTCAGTTTGATGAGCAAGATCAGGGTGGTTTTTAGGCAGGTTTTGACGGCGGTGAGATCATCGCTGTCCCTGCCAGTTGGAATGATCAATTCAACGAACGGCGTGACTATCTCGGCACAGCATGGTATCAAACGAGATTCGCGCTCCCTTGGGCATGGCGCGGACAGCGTATTTTCATTCGTTTCAATTCCGTCGCTTACCTCGCGGAAGTCTGGCTGAATGGCGAACGACTTGGCGCACATGAAGGCGGTCATCTGCCGTTCGCCTTCGACATCACTGACCGCACACAGGATCAAGATAATGTCCTCGTTGTGCGTGTCAATGGCAATCGAGCGAACGGTTGTATCCACCTCACGATTTCTGTAGATCGAACGTGAGCGCGAAGCGGAATCGCGCATTATCGTCGTACCACATGGGGAAATTTGTTCCCCAAACATTGTTGTATAAGTTGAAATGTACCCCGCCCTGCATGTTGGGCTGCTGATTGTTGAAGTTGACGAGGGATGGCTCACCGGGAGCGACCAGCGGCGCATCGAGAGTATCAATGACGAGTCGATGGTGGGTGTCACGGTAGAAAACGCTGCTCCCAACCGCATGTAATTTACGGTTTCCGCTCCTCACCACATCGAGCGGCGAGACGAGCTGCCCCATTTTTTCAAACCACCAACCGCGCCGATCCGTGATGACTGGCGCGAACGAAAACCATAGCGCTTCTGGCAAGCGAGAGGCGGGCTTGTCGAACCACTGCACATCGAAATATATGCTCGGTTCTTGATGGGGAAATGTAACCTGCACATAGATATTTTTCGGGCTGCCAAACTCGCTGTTTGCATCGTTGGGCATCGTCAGCTTTAACAAAACCTGTTTGCTGTGGTTGTTATCGCGTAGATAGGTTGCTTCTACACGAGGAAACCACGCTTTTCGCGCCGCTAACGTGTCGGGCATTCCCGGTTTGGTGTAGTCATCGACTGCCCACCGTTTGACAGCACGTTTGTCTCGAATATAGCGTTGATAGAAACGGTCAAAGTCTGACTTGGAAAATGCTTCATAGCGGAATAAACCGATAGGATTGTCTTTTGACGCCCAATCTCGTCGGGTATCTTTGTGATCGAGTTGGATAATGCTGCCGTTGGATGCATCGAAACGTATTCTAAAATGGGTTGTTTCTAGTTCGGCGCCGGAATCGTATCGCTCAAAGTGAGTGAGGTCTGGTGCAACCGGTTCCAGCACCTTTAGCCGCTCATCTGCTTCTTTACGCAGCGGGGAATCGTTCAGCGCATCTAGCGCAGACGTTATATAGCCGCGCTGTTCCCTCCACGAGGCTTCCATCTTTTGAAAATTCGGAGAGCTTTTCGCCTGTGCGAAAGCGTTGGCATCGTAATGTGTGTAGTCTGCTAGATGCGTCTTTTCGTCTAATCCCCACGTATGTTCGGGGATCATGATCAGCAAACGGTTGAACGCATCGAACATCGGATCGTTTGGCTGGACTTTTCCCGTTTCAAGCCATTCGTTACGTAAGCGCACCAATTCCCTGAATCGGCTCACTTTTGCGGGATCAGTCCCTACGCCGTGAATCCATGTATCGCCAATTTCCTGTGTGACTGTGGGAAGGGTGAGATTTGCTTTTAGCAGAGACTCTGCAAATGCATCCATCGTAGATGCAAAAATCTCCGCGCCCGGAAACTGCTGACGCAGTTCTGCAAACGTGTGCTGCACCTGCTCAAGCGTTTGCGGACCATGATTATCATTCGTGTGGGCAAACACCAGCGCCTGATTCATGCCCGACGGCACGAGGATATTTCCATAGTTCTCTTGATAGCACACGATGATGCTTGCGCCGTTCGGGTCTTGCCAGTGAAAAAGCGGCGGAACGTCTGGAACAGTGGATGCGGGATTGACTCCAAGATGCAAAAATTGAATGCCCGCTTCTTGCAATAACGGAATAATGCCGCGCGTATGACCGGGAACATCGGTCATTTTTCCGGCAATTGTGTGTCTACCGAAGCGCCGATCCAGCGATTGTGAAATGCTCAACCCATAGCGAAAGAGAGAAACATCCATCAACTCGCTGTGGGTTGTGAACGGTAAGCCATGCCAGACAATATCCCCCGCAACAATCGCATCCTCTAACTGCTTGCGCTCAACGGCGTTGGCACGCTCTAGAAATTCATAAACGAGCCATGATCCGGTTGTCCATATGAACCGATCCCCGTTATCACGCTCACGCAGCGTTCGCGCAACCTCAATTGCTCGTGGGATGAAATCGGTAAAATAATTCTCAACTACTGTGCGGGAGAAATCGGTAAAACCAATATCGAGATGAGTCTTGAAAATAACGTGTACCGCACGTACAGAAGTTTCCATTACGAAAAATCTTCCTTCAATGATACCAATCACTTGAAGTATAGCTAAAATTCCCTTAAACTATATCGTAAGATACACCTATCCGAAAAAAGATAACTCGTTCGTAGGAGAAAGAGGTGTTTCTGAGACAACCGTTTAATCGTTTCACATCTATTTCGTAGGCTACTATTTGAGGGAGAACCTTCATGCGTAAGCGATTTACACTTCTTGCCGTATTGTTCGTGTTTACCCTGCTGGCAGTTGTTCCAATGGTCGGCGCACAGGATGACATGCAGTTTGTATCGTTTATGACCACCTTCGGCGGCTCTGAACTGGAAGGGTTACGCCATTCCCTTGACGCCTTTACCGCAGAAACGGGTGTTCAGGTCATCATTGAAAGCAACCGTCAGCTCGTCCCGATTCTTCGCACGCGGCTTGCAGGAGGCAGCCCGCCCGATCTTGCGCTGATTCCGCAGCCCGGTACGCTCGCCGAATTTGCACGGGCAGGCTATCTCGTGCCGCTGCTCAACGCCGATGGCAGTGCAGGACTGATTGATCCGTCAGTCGTGACCGATAATTACTCAGATGCGATTGCCAACCTCGGCGTGGTCGATGGAGTCACTTACGGACTCCTCGCTAAGGCAAATTCCAAGAGTACAATCTGGTATCGTCCCGCATCGTTCGAGGCGCTTGGCGTTGAAGTTCCTACCACATGGGATGAACTGATTGCGATTCAAGAGGCGTACATTGCCGCTGGCATGACTCCTTGGAGCATCGGCGCAGCAGATAGCTGGACACTCACCGACTGGTTCGAGAATATTTATGTTCGCCAGAACGGACCTGAGATGTATCTTCAGTTGTTCCAAACGCATGAAATCGCGTGGACGGATGAAAGCGTCGTTCGCGCTCTTGAAACCTTCCGCCAAATTATTGATCCTGCCGACACGAATTTAGCAGGTGGCGTCGAAGGTACACTCTCAACAGACTTCATCACCGCAGCGAACATGGTATTCCGCGCTGAACCGGATGCCGAAATGTACTATGAAGGTGGGTTCATGGGCGGCATTATCAGCTCGAACTTCCCCGAATTGACCCCCGTAGACGATTTCAATGCGTTCCTATTCCCGGCATTTGACGAGGCGCACGGTGCGCCCGTTGTCGGTGGTGGCGACCTGCTTGCAGCGTTCACAGATCGTCCCGAAGTCGCGCAGCTTGTCGAATGGATGGCAAGCACCGAAGGCAACACCCTGTGGGCAAGTGCTACAACTGGCGCGGTAGTATCGCCAAACATGAATGTTGATCTGAGCGTTTACAGCCCCCTCGCCGCTATTGACGCGGGACAGGTGTCTGGTGCATCAGCGTTCGTGTTCGATGGTTCTGACTTGACGCCCCCCGCAGTTGCAGATGCATTCGGCACGGCGCTCCAGGACTTCATCGCAAACCCTGATGACTTGCAAAACATCATTCAAGACTTGGAAGACACAGCAGCAGCGAGTTATCCCTCATAACAACTTGAGTGGAAGCAGTATAAGTTAATAGTGAACAGACGGAGCGAGTAATCACTCCGTCTGTTCACGCTAATTGCTAAGATTTTTTCAAAGGATGACTTACTGTGAGCAAGAATAACCTTCTCGGCTGGTCGTTTGTTTTCCCCGCTGTCATCCTCATCACCGCGTTTCTGATTTATCCCACCTTGCGAACTATTCAATTGAGTTTTGATACCGGACTCGGTTTCACGACCTCTGAATATGTGGGTCTCGACAATTACACCAACTTATTCACCCGTGACCGTTTCTTCTTCGACATCGATCAGTTTCCACCCGGCGGAGCAGTTTTCAACACGGTTGTCTGGTTGGTATTGTTCACAGCAGGGACAGTCGGCATCGGTTTGGTGGTGGCGGTGCTGGCAAATGGCGTCCGCTATGAAGTGTTGATCAAGACGATTATCTTTGTCCCGATGGCGATCTCGTTTACGGCAGCGGGGATTATCTGGCGCTATGTCTACAGTCCCGATCCCAATTCAGGTATCTTAAATGCGATCCTGATCGGCTTGATTCCAACTGCCAGCCCAATCCCTTGGTTGGGAAGAATCGATATTGTCAACATCGCTTTGATTGTGGCGGGTATCTGGATATGGACAGGGTTTTGCATGGTAATTCTGTCGGCGGCGCTCAAAGGACTTCCCCAAGAGGTCATGGAGGCGGCGCGTGTAGACGGTGCAAACTCGTGGCAAACCTTTTCGAGGATAACCATCCCCATGCTGCTGCCGACCATTGCGGTGATCACCACGACGATGGTCATTAATGTGCTGAAAGCGTTCGATCTCGTTTACATTATGACAGCGGGCGGACCTCGCGGCGCAAGCCGGATCATTGGTTTCACGATGTATTGGGAGACGTTCCAGAACGGCAAGCCGGGTTATGGCGCGGCAGTCGCGGTGATTATGCTGCTGCTAATGCTGCCGTTTGTCGTTATCAATATTCGACGTTACCGGAATCAGGAGCAGGGGCGATGACCACCGTTACAACGACTCGCAAGCAAACAGTTCAAGCTGAGAAGCCCCGGACACGTGTTTCGTCACGCTGGTTGGTTCATGTCACGCTGTTTATATTGGCGGTCATCTGGTTGACTCCGTCAGTCGGGTTATTGATCACCTCGTTCCGTCCGCGTGAAGCGATTGCGTCGTCGGGGTGGTGGACGGCATTCACACCGGCTCGCTTTACCTTCGAGAATTACGCGCTGGTCTTAAACGCGCAGGGCATGGGCGACAGCTTTCTGAACAGCTTTAAGATCACGCTGCCAAGCACGTTCTTACCGCTTTTCCTCGCCTCGGTTGCGGCTTATGCCCTTGCGTGGATACAGTTTCGCGGACGGAATGTGATTCAATTGGCTATTCTCGCCCTGCTGGTCATCCCCATCCAAACGACGCTCGTGCCTGTGCTTCAGTTTTTCAATCAATTCAAGCTGACTGGGACGTATGTCGGTATCTGGATAGCGCATACTGCCTACGGAATGCCATTTTCAATCTACCTGCTCACGAATTTTTTCTCCTCGCTGCCGCGAGAACTGTTGGAGTCTGCCAAAATCGACGGGGCAAACGATTGGGTCATTTTTTCGCGGATCGTGATTCCGCTGTCTGTTCCGGCGTTAGCGTCGCTTGCCATTTTTCAGTTTATGTGGGTGTGGAACGACCTGCTGATCGCGTTGATTTTCATGAGCAATCCAGCGACCCAGCCCGTAACCGTGCGTATTCAAGCGATGCTGGGAACTTATGCGACAGAATGGCACTTGATGAGCGCAGCAGCGTTTATCTCTATGTCTATCCCGTTAATCGTCTTTTTCGCGTTGCAACGCTACTTTGTCACGGGGTTAACCGCAGGAGCTGTGAAAGCATAAGGTCGGCTCACTGAATGCGTTTGAGCCGCTTAACTCGCATCTATCCTCCGGCAAACTTCAATGGGATCAACTTCAAGCGAAACTCGGACGGCAGGTGAACACCGGGCGGATGGTCAACAATTGGGCGGTATCATGAACTCGTTTTACGCTGGTGTTATTATATTCTCATTGGTACAATTGTGTCAGTTCACTCCAAACTTTTAGAGTGAACGCCTTTATTTCGTGTGGTTAGCGCGTTCCAGATTCAACACGAGCAAGCGCCTTAGCAGCTCTTCATCCCCTGTAGGCGTTCGCAGTTGATCGGCTAAGTCACTCCATCCATAGGCGTTCAATACCGCGTGATCTAGCGCGGCGTGAAGCTGTGCGAGTCGTGGCGCAAACATGATCGCCGGGTTCTCTCGACTTGTTCCGTTTTTGCCTGTGCGATGTGCCTCTAGCGCGTTGTAGAGGTTGGTGAGTGTGCGATCCTTCAAGAGCTTTGCATCCGCGCCCAACGCGATCAATTCCGGCGGGTTAAGCCATGCGTCACGCTCGACATGGAGTGTTTTAGCCGCTTCACTGATCGCCTGAACCGCTGGCGATCCTGTGTCCTCTTTTCCCGGTGGGTAGGGGAATGGGAATGTCTCGAATGTCGTGGTAGGGGTGTAACG
>JBBQRJ010000197.1:0-8664 GCA_038214955.1 Aggregatilineales bacterium
CGTCAGGATGTCCCACACAATGACCCTACCGCCGCCATATCCGGCGACGATCCGTGAACCGTCCGGTGACCAATCGATACTGTAAACCACGCCCGTCGTCGCGGTAAAGCTCGTCAGTTCAATCGTGCTGGCAACATCCCACACGCGCACCGTGCGATCATCCGACGCCGTGGCTAACAAACGACCATCGGGCGAAAAGCTCACATCACGCACCCATTCAGGATGATTGATCAGCGCCAGTTGATCGCCCGTCGCCCGATCCCACAGCCGCACCGTGTTGTCATCGCCGCCCGTCACGACCAACCGGTTATCGGGGGAAATATCAACGGCGAGGACTTCGCTTTCATGCCCCAGAAACTGACGCGGCACATGAGACGCAGACGCATCCCATAGACGACTCGTGCCGTCACTGCTGGCGGTAATCAAATAGCGCCCGTCCTGCGAGAAATTGACGCTCCAGATCGAGTCCGTGTGTCCGGTCAAGCGCCGGACTTCTGTCCGACGTTCGATGTCCCATAGACGGGCAGTCCGATCCCGGCTGACCGTCGCCACTGTGCGACCATCCGGTGAGAACGCCACGTTCAAAATACCGCTCGTGTGACCTTGCAGTTGACGCAGTTCGCGCCCCGTAGAAACATCCCACAGGCGGGCAACATCATCATCGCCGCCGGTCAACAAAAAGCGCCCGTTAGGAGAGAATGCCACCCCGTAAATCGCGTTGGTATGCCCGAACAGGTTAAACAGAAGATCACCCGTGTTCGCATCCCAGAGGATCGCCGTTGTGTCACGACTGCCCGTCGCCACCAGATTACCATCGGGCGAGAAAGCCACGTTATAGATGGTATTGCTGTGACCTTCCAGCGTTTGAAGTTGGCGTCCTGTACGCACATCCCAGATGATCGCCGTCGTATCCCCGCTTCCCGTGACAATCCGTGTGCCATCCGGCGAAAACGCCGCGCTGTACACCGTGCCGCCATGCCCGCTGAACTCGCGCACGATTTCGCCCGTTGCCGTGTCATACACGACCGCTGTGCCATCTGTGAACCCACCGAGCAGCGTTTGACCATCAGGCGAAAACACCACACTCCATGCCACGCTTGGAGTTGGGATCGTTCGCAGCAGCATTCCGTTTCCGGTATCCCACACGCGCAGCGCCCCATCATCACTAGAGGTCACCGCAAGCCGTCCATCCGGTGACAGCGCCGCGTACCACATCGTGGTACTGTGATCCCCGAACAATTGATCCGTAAACAGGCGGTTAGACGCTTCGACCAGCACTTCATCTGCCAGCGGCAAATACTCGATGTTCAAAGCGCGAATGCTCAACATCGCGGCAAGTTCGGCGTTCCCTTCCTCACCCTGTAACAGCGCGTTCCCTTCGGAGACTAGGCGAAAGGCTTCGGCGCGAATCTCGCCGCGTTCCACCTGCAAGGCAACTGAGGTCAACGTGACCGGGACGGGTGTCAGCAGCGCCGCAATCTCAATCGCTTGCGTCTGGGCGACCTGCGCCAGTGCTTCGGCTTCAAACTGAGCGACTGCTGCCGTTGCCAACTGTGCGTTACCCGCTTCCAACGTTTGCCCGACTGCCGTCAGCGTAGGACGTACTGCCGTCAGCGCCGCCGCCACTTCATTCGCTTGATTTTGCGCCACCGCGACTTCTGCCAGCGCCTGACCATAAGCTGCCGTCGCCGTCTCTAGCTGAATTTCGCCCCGCGCCAACTGCACCCCGACTGCCGTCAACGTCAGCGGGATCGGCGTCAGCGTTTGGTTAGCAAAGTTCGCATTCGCGCCCGCCGTCGCCACTTCATTGAGCGCCTCGCCTTGTGCGAAAGTCGCCGTCGCAATCTGCGCGTTACCCGCTTCCAATGTCGCCCCAACCACCGTCAGCGTCAGCGGAATCGGCGTCAGCGTTTGTCCGGCTTCCGCAACCAGCGCGTTCGCCGTGACTTCGCGTGCAATCGCCAGCCCCTGCGCGACAGTTGCCGTTCCCACCTGATTCGCTGCGCTGTTCACCTGTACCAGCGCGAAGATCGTGGCGATCACCGACAGCACGCCGACCACGCCCAACACCGCCGCCGCACGCCCGAAATTCTGCGCCCGCCGTGCGATCAACGCTTCGCGCTTCTTGCGTACTTCTTCCGCCGCGTCTAAACGCTGACGTTCGGTGAGACTGGACTCTAAGAATGCGCGTTCATCACTGGATAAAGCGACATCTGTTCCCGCCGCCCATTCTTCAAACTGACTCAGGCGCGTTCCGCTCATCAAGTAACTGGGATCGCGGTTGGTACGCCGCCATTCTTCCGACGCGCCCGCCAAACCGCGCTGCATACGCATCGACTCGCGGCTGGTATTCAGCCATCCCTTGAGCCGATCCCACGAGCGGATTAACGCCTCGTGCGCCACTTCAACCGTAGGGACGCGGGTTTGCATATCGCGGTCAAACGTCAGCAAACGATATTTACCGTACAGGTCAAGCACATTCTGAATCGCCGTGTTATCCGAAGTCAGCGACATGAGTTCGTCTTGACGCACGCGCCGCCGCGTGTCCTCTGTGCCTTCGCCCAACGTGACCAGCCGCAAGAAAATTTGACGCGCTGCCTTCTGGCAAACTTCATCAAGTTCTGTGTAAGTTTGTTCGGCACGGCGGGCAAGTGCGCCCATTGCCCCGTTGATTTCGCGGTAAGCATCCAGCGTGAGCAAATTACCACGCCGCCGTTGATACAATTCGGTCAGCGCATACTGCATCAGCGGCAGAGCGCCGGGTTGTTCGCCTACATCCTGTATGATCGCTTCGACCAAGCCGGGTTCAAGCACCAGTTGTGCCAACCGTGCGGGTTTAGTGATCGCCTCTTGCAGTTCTTCGCGGTTGAGCGGCAGCACAACTTCTGTACAGCGCCGGAACAAATGCCCGAAGTCGGCATACAGCAGCGGCTTATCGTAAAAGTCGGCACGCAGCGTAATGATCACGCGCAAATTGCCCCGCGATTCCTGAATCGCTGTGAGCAAGCTGGTCAAGAACTGGCGGCGGACCGCCTCGTTTTCAAGCTGCGTGAACACTTCTTCAAACTGGTCGATCACCAGCACCAGTGTGCTGTCCGCAGACGGTAACACGCGGCTGACCGCACGCAGTAACCCGCGCTCATCGGCTTGAAGTTGTTCCATCAAGCTCGTAGGCGGGTTAACGGCGATTCGCAGTAAGGCGATTTCCAATTCTTCATACGGACGAGCGCCGGGGGTCATCTCTACGATGAACCAGCGATCTGAACCATCAATCGCGCCAGCCCGAATCTTGGGCAGCAGACCCGCTTTGACAACGCTCGATTTGCCCGACCCGCTGGGACCCACGACCGCCAGAAAGCGCGAGGTATCGCCTTCGCCCTTGATGCGGTTGACCAGTGTCTCGATCAGCGCATCACGTCCGAAGAAGTCCGCCGCATCTGCCGATTGGAAGGCACGCAGCCCCTTGAACGGGTTACGAGCGGGCGCTCCCGCTGTTGTGCCGGGCGTGTAAGACGGAGTCATCGTGCGGAGTCCGACTTCCTCCGTGATCACTTCCGTCGTCGCCGTGCTGCCACCTTGCCGCGCTGCCATTGCGTCAAGCTGATTCAGCGCCGATGTCAGCCCGACAGCTTTACGGAATGCGACTGCCAGCGCAATGGGGTCGGGATACCGTTTGTTGGGGTCTTTGTCCGTTGCCCGTGCGATCACGTCGTCCACTTCTTCGGGCAAATCAGGACGTTTCATGCTCACAGGCGGCAGCGGGTCATTCAACTGCTTCAACATGACGGCAGTTGCTGTCGAGTCCGGGAAGGGGCGGACGCCTGTCAGCGTTTCGTATAACACAATCCCCAGACTGTAAATGTCACTCAACGGCTTAAGTTCTTCACCGCGAACCTGTTCAGGCGACATGTAGTCGGGCGACCCGACGACCAGACTAGCGCGAGAGCCGTCAGGGGTAGTCGTGGTCAGGTCTTTGGCAATCCCAAAATCCGCGAGATAGCCGTTGCCTTCATCATCCAGCAAAATGTTATCGGGCTTCAAATCGCGGTGAATAACGCCGTTACGATGGGCAATCGTCAGCGCCGCCGCCACTTGATCGAGCATCAGCGAAGCACTCTCTGGTTGCCAGGGTCCGCCATTCCGCAGCGAAGATCGCAAACTGCCGCCGCGCAAATAGCGCATCACCAGATACGCGCCGTCCGGTTCGCGCCAGTAATCATACAAAGGAACAATGTGAGGGTGTTCTAACCGGGCGACCATTTGCGCTTCTGCCTCGAAGCGCCGAATAAATTCCGGTTGGTTGGCGTGTTCCGCCAGAATCACCTTGATGGCAACTTCACGACCGACAGCAGGTTGAAGCGCCCTGTAAACAGCGCCGAATCCCCCTGCCCCTATCTTTTCACGGAGTTCGTACCCCTTGATGACGCGCTTGGTCTCTTCGGTCAAAGTTGTTTTCCACAAGTCTATTCAAAATATCCCTCTCATTATAATCGAGAACGTGCAAGACGCTCGTCCGTCGTTTGTCGGATTTTATATTTCTGCCAGCCATTGATGTCACATAAAATCTTCATGCACTCCTCACGATATGTCAATGTTAATTCTTCACATAATCGGCTATCTTTAGATAAGATGTAAGAAATCGTGAAATTCATAAATTTTGCTGGCATAAATACAATTCGTTATGCTCAAGTTAGAATTGTAGGGCATAATGTAATTAACACTATCGGTAAACGATTAGATAGGGAACTGCTCTAACCGCCGACTTTCCCTGTCCTGGAGCTGCTGCGGTGCAGCTAGACGATAAACTAGCCTATGTAGTTGAAGGAGAAGCTCACAGTCTTGCGGTGATTTCTACATTGCTGCGTGACCTGGGAATCAACTTCAAACGCAATATGACGGGCGCTCATGTTTTAGAACAGCTCCATGCTATGAAACCCCGTCCCGACTTCATCCTACTCAACATTGATCTCCCTTACGGAGACGGTTTTACTATCGGTCATATGATTTTGAGAGACCGACAACTTTACCGCATTCCCATTCTGATGATCGGCACGCAGAATGTTGATGATGTGATCCTACAGGTACAGCACATCGGCTTTGCTGGCTACATCGCTAAACCTCTGCCGAAACGCCAATTCGGGGACATTCTTCGCCGCGTTTTAGACGGTGAGCAGGTTTGGGAATTCGCAGTCTAGAGTCGCCAATCGACTCTCATTAGGATATATTCGCCTGTCAAACAAACGGACAGGAGTAACTCCATAATGAACAGCCTCACAGCGGTTGATCGCATTGCACAAAGTGCGTTCATGGCGGGGATGCGTGGTCATTTTCCCCCTGCTACTGCAATTGAAATCGCGCACGTCCTCATTGAACATGGGCGCATCAACGTTTTTGAACTCACGCTCAACTCAGCCAATGCAATCGAATCGATGCAGTCGATCAAACAGGCGTATGGTGATAATGCCGTCGTAGGGATGGGGACGGTCTTAGACATTGAGTCGGCAAAACGGGTGTTGGATGCGGGCGCAGACTTCATTGTGTCGCCAGCATTTAGTCGCTCGGTTGTAGATTACGTGGTGAATCAAGACGTTTTGATGGCGCCCGGCGTGATCACCCCCACAGAAGCCGTTGATGCGTGGCAAATGGGCGTCAAACTCATCAAGATTTTCCCGATTGGCACGCTCGGCATCGACTATTTCAAAGCCGTGCGCGGTCCCCTCGATCACATCAAATTTCTGGCAAATGGGGGCATGAACGACAGCAACGCCATCGACTTCCTCAAAGCGGGAGCAGTGGCTTGCGGCATGGCGAATTGGCTTACGGGGGATGGTCATATGGCGCTCGATGTGATCGCACGCCGCGCCAAAATTCTACGCGACTCGGTGGACGCCCTGCGTGCCGGTCAACGCGAACGCACTACCGTCTAGCAAATACAGCAATTAGCGGGTAGCAATTAGCGAAACGCCAGATCAATTTTTGCTAATTGCTTACCGCTAAAAGCTAATTGCTGTTTTATATTCCCCAACTCGGCAGCGCCTCGCGTGATTCCAACCACACACCCGGAATCGCCCCTGCACCCGTATACGCCGACACAATCCCACCGACAATCGCGCAGCAGGTGTCTGTGTCGCCGCTGCCGCTCACGGTCAACCACAGCGCATCCTCATAATTTCCCAGTTTTTCGCCCGCACACCATAGGCAGTAACCTACCGTATCCTGTGCCGAAACTTGACTCCCATTGCCAAGCGTCATCGCCAGATGATCAACTGATACGCCTGTCGGGAACTCCCGCGCTTGCGAAATGTTGTCGTATACCAGACCTTTTGGCACATGGGGCAAAATCATCTCAAGGAACGCCCGCCGCGTCGGAACAAGGTCGCCGCGCAGACGCGCCGCATAGGATGCCGCTACCGCAATGGCAATCGCACCGGCGATCCCCTCAACATGCGCGTGTGTGACCTCTGCCGATTTCCGCGCTTCACTCACCACGCGATCTAGATCATCTGCAAAATACGCGCCAAGCGGTGCAACACGCATCGCGCCACCGTTGCCAAACGACCCTTGTCCGCTGAAAAGCTGTTTTGACGCGGTTTGCCAGTTCGTCCCTTCTTGAAGCGACTTCAGCAGGCGGCGTGCGCCTTGACCGTACCCGCGATTCGCCTCGAAGTGTTCTGCGAAATGGCGGGCAAGTGCATCATGTTCAATGCTGCCGTTATCGCGCAGCAGCGCATAAATCGACAGCGCCATGTTTGTATCATCGGTGTAACGCATCGGCATGGGCGGCAAATGTCGGTTATTGATGAAGTAGGCTTGCGCGTCGGCAGCCATTTGGATGAATAACTCTCCAAAAGCGTCACCAACCGATAGCCCTTCTAAGGATTCCCGCGCACGTGCCAACCGATCTGATGGTTCTGAGGACAAATTCACTGTCATCTGCGCTCCCTGTTCATGCTATAGTGCTAATGTCGCATAGTATATCAATCTTGCAATAACCTTGCTATGGGTAGCACAAAGACGCTTCCTAAGCTATAGTTACGGTATATTTTGCTTCTGCTGTGAGGATTTATGTCGAAATCACAGCGCATCGTCGTCAAAGTCGGCACCAGTGTGTTGACCGGGGGAACGCCGCGCCTTAGCCGTCAACGCATGTTAGATGTGGTTGCTCAAGCTGCACGTCAGCACGCCGCCGGACATGAGATCATTCTGGTATCATCGGGCGCAGTGGCGGCAGGACGCGAACGGCTCAACTTCCCGCACTTTGGGCGATCCGTCCCCGCCAAGCAAATGCTCGCGGCGGTAGGTCAAAGCCGACTCATGCAGTTCTACGGCGACCTGTTCGACATCTTCGAGATCGTCGTAGCACAGGTTCTGCTCACCCGTGATGACCTCAACAACCGCACACGCTTTCTCAATGCCCGTGATACGCTGCTCACGCTGCTGGATCACCGGATCATTCCCGTCATCAACGAGAACGACACCACCGCCACGCACGAAATCCGCGTGGGCGACAATGATAACCTGTCCGCGCTCGTTGCTACCTTGATCGAAGCAGACTTGCTCGTGCTGCTCACCGATCAACCCGGTTTATTCACCGCCGATCCGCGTCAGGACAAAGATGCACAGTTGATTCCGCGTGTCGCCCGCATTGATGAAACGATGTGGGCGCTGGCAGGAGATTCCGTCTCTGGTTTAGGCACGGGTGGCATGGTCACGAAGATACAGGCGGCGCAGTTCGCCAGTCGCGGCGGCGTCCCCACGATGATTGCCAGCGGCAGAGAATCCGATACGCTAGATCGCATCGTGCGCGGTGAAACCATCGGCACGCGCTTTGATCCCGCCAGCACGCCGCTCGAAAACAAAAAACGCTGGTTGCTGCTCGAAAAACCGCGCGGCGCGGTGATAGTCGATGCGGGCGCGGCGCGAATGCTGCTCAACGGGGGTGCGAGTCTGCTCCCCGTCGGCATTACATCCGTCGAACGCGAGTTTGAGCGCGGCGAAGCAATTGCCGTCCTCACCGCCGAAGGCAAAGAGATCGCGCACGGCTTAAGCAGTTACGATAGTGACGCCGTAAATCAACTACGCGGCACAAAAAGTACACAAATTGTCGAAATTCTGGGCTACAGTTATGGAGATGCCGTTATTCACCGTAACAACATGGTCTTGCTAAAATGACACTTTTTGACTGCCGCACTTAACTCCCCTCTCCGTTCGGAGAGGAGTTGGGGGTGAGGTGGCTTTTGTAGGGGTTTTGAAATCTTTCTCCCCTCTCCGTTCGGAGAGGGGTCGGGGGTGAGGCGGCTTTCGTAGGGGTTTTGAAATCTTTCTCCCCTCTCCTTTTTCGGAGAGGGGTTGGGGGTGAGGTTAAAGGGGATGTTTTATGAATCCGGTTGAAGGGGTCAAATCCGTCCAAACTATTGAACTGGGGCAAAAAGCTAAAGCCGCATCTGTGCAGCTTGCGCGTGCCTCCACTGCCATCAAAAACAACGCGCTCCTCGCCATCGCAGACGCGCTCGAAGCCAACGCCGACGCCATCTTGAGCGAGAACGCGCTTGATCTGACCGATGCCCGCGCCAAAGGCTTGAGCGAGGCAATGATTGACCGCCTTAACCTGCATAACCGCATCGGCGCAATTGCGGCAGACGTGCGTAATGTCGCCACCCTACC
>JBBQRJ010000198.1:0-8658 GCA_038214955.1 Aggregatilineales bacterium
TTACAATGAGGGCAGAGGGATGTGAATGATGAAACGGCTGATCGTTGTCCTAAGTGCAATACTGTTATCCGCGTGCAACATGGGCGTACCCATATCGACACCTACCGTCGCGCCAACTGCCACACCGAGTCAACCGCCCGCTGCAACGCCGACGCTCACGCCAAGCCAACCCCCAACCCTAGCTGAAACACTCGTCGCACAGCTTGTCATTTCCCCGACGGAGACGCTCACTCAAACATTCACGCCGACCCATACGCTCACGCCTTCACAAACGTTCACGGGAACGCCGAGCGATACACCGTTTCCAACCGATACACCGCTGCCCACCGATACGCCTGTCCCGACGGAGACACGCCCTCCCTCCCCGACTCGACTTCCGACCATTGGCGAGAGTCCGACACCACTCCCAACCGTTACACCGCTGCCCACAGCGACATTCACATGGACGCCGCTCCCGTCGATCACGCCGAGTCTCACCTTCACACCGAGTCCCGTCCCGACAGATACACCCGCGTTGACACCGACCTTTCTCCCCACGCTCACGCCGATTCCATCATGGACTCCGCGCCCGACGTTCACACTAACGCCGCAGGTCGCCGGAAATGGGGATGCTTTCGTCCCCATTGGACAGCGAACAGCGACTCCCGAATTGCCGGCTCCTGTGCTGCCAGCGACTCAGGATGTGACGCCGACGTTCGTCACCGCCGCGCCGGGGGTTAATGTGACGATTCCGCCCTCCGTCGAACCGGTTAGCGGGGAAGGCAACCCCATCGCCACCTCGCCAACCGCGCTCCCCGCCGTGCCAACCTTCGCGCCGACTCCGCTGCCGAATCCCGTTGGGCTGATCATCTCTAACCCGCCTGATCCCTCTGTGCGAACGTTCGCATTGAGTACGGGTGGCGTCCCATTCACTTTCGCGCTCGGTGACTCTTCGACCTTCGCGCAAAATCCAGTGGATCCCAATGTGTTCGTGCGCGTTGATCCATCGGGCAATCTCCATTTAATCAGCGACTATCAAGCGGGAACGGAGATCAATCCGGGTTTTGCCCCCTTCAACGCCAGCGAATCCGATGCGGCGCTGAACAAAGCGCGAACGGTGCGCGTGGTATGGTCACGCGATGGAAGTCAGGTCGCCTATCTGGTTGATCAATGGTCAGATGGGAACAATAGAGAACCCACTTATGATGGGGTTTGGGTGGCGGATCGCTATTTTAATGCGAGCGATCAAGTATTCAGGGACTGCCCCATGCTGGACGGATGTATCGTCAATCGGACAGGGGCTTCTGTCTATCACACGATTGATATGGCATGGGGACTTAACAATGCGCTGATGATCCGCGTTGTCCTCTCCGATGAGAATCGGAACGGATTCGCCCTGCTTCCAACCACATTCAATGAACAGGTACAGCCCCCTATCTATCGCTACGACTACGCTGCGTGGTCATGGGATGGCACGCGCATCCTCGTGAGCGGCTTGGGCGCAGACGGCGGTGTTGCGATCCGCTGGTTTGATCCGAATACTGGACAGGTAGGCGAACCGCTGTTGAACGGGTCTGCGATTGGCTTATACGTCAGCTATGCGGTACAACGACCCAACGGGCAAATCGTCGCGCTGGCGTCAACGGGCGGCGCGGTGCATCTCATCGATGTGAGCGGGGCGGCACTCTCTGGCGACATTGGCTCAGTCCCACCGGAGCGCGTCGCGTGGAGTCCAGACCGGAGCGCCGTACTGGTCGTCACCAACGAAAACGGATTCCGCCGCTACTTCCTCGCCTATGTGACGAATAGCGCCGTCACCGAGATCACCGATAGAGTCGGCGCGGGGCTGGCAGTCGAATGGATCAACCAGACGCCCTGAACCTTTTTTCACCACATGCGTAATAGTTTATACAACTATTTTGTGATACAACGATGCTATTGATCAGTGGAGTTCCTACCCATGAACACGCCTAGTCGAAATCCCTCAACGGAAACCGGACAAGTTCCCCGTTACGAGCCAGTTGCCCCGAAACCACGCGAACCGATGCAACCTGCGACGCTGCCCGAATTGGACGAGCCGCAAGGCACAACGGGCATCGTACAAATTGTCAGCGAAGGCTTGGACGACTCCAAAGACGCGGACGATCCCATCAAGGTTCGCAAACGATAGTCGAGTGTTCTTTTCTCATGCGTTGTCCGCTATACTTCTGCGAGATTTTGACAATCCAGAGACGCGGAAAATGATATGAGACTAGGCATCATCGGTTTACCAAACAGCGGCAAAACCACGATCTTCAATGCGCTGACGCGGGGCAATCTGCCCACAGGCGCGGCGACCAGTGGACAGTTTGAAGTACATACGGCAGTCGTCCCCGTGCCAGATCAGCGCGTGGAACGTATGAAGGCGATGTACAACCCCAAAAAGACCACCTACACGCAAGTCACCTATGTTGATATTGGCGGCTTGGATAAAGGCATTAGCGATGGCGGCTTAAAAGGACAGTTTCGCAACGAACTGGCGCAGTTAGACGGCTTTTTACACGTCGTGCGCGTGTTTGAAGACCCGAATGTGCCGCACCCCTACGAAACGGTTGACCCCTCACGCGATGTCGAGGCGTTGGACGGCGAATTTATGTTGAGCGACCTTGTGATGGTCGAATCACGCTTGGAAAAGCTGGACGCCGAAATGCGCCGCAAGGGGCGCACGATTGAAAAATTTCAGCTTGACGAAATCGAGATGATGAACCGCCTCAAAGCGGCGCTCGAAGATAACACCCCCCTGCGCGATCTCAATTTGAGCGACGACGAGATGAAACCGTATCGCGGTTACGGCTTCTTGACGCTCAAGCCCGCGCTGATTGTGCTGAACGCCAATGAGAATACCAAAGACAGCGGCTTCACCTACGATCACCAACTGGCGCGAGTCGTGTCACTGCAAGGACGCATCGAGTCCGAACTAGCGCAGCTTGAACCCGAAGACGCCGAAGTGTTCATGGAAGAATACGGCATCACCGAATTGAGCGCGTCCAAAGTGATCCGCCTGTCCTACGAACTGATGAACATTCACTCATTCTTCACGGTGGGCGAAGATGAAGTCCGCGCATGGAGCGTGCGAATCGGCGCGACTGCCCCCGAAGCGGCGGGCGTCATCCACAGCGATTTGCAAAAAGGTTTCATTCGCGCTGAGGTGTTCAACTACCACGACTTGATCAATTTGGGCAGCGAAGCCGCACTTCGCACGGCGGGCAAATTCCGCCTTGAAGGTAAAGAGTATGTGGTCAAGAACGGCGATATTGTGCATATCCGGTTTAACGTCTAAGCGCAGTTAAAAGTTGAAAGTAACAAGCTCACCTTACGCAGATCGTTATTTTTGACCCCACCCCCGACCCCTCCCCGAATTCGAGGAGGGGAGCAAGCACATTCCTGTTTGCGCCCTCCCCTGAATTCGGGGGAGGGAGGCGAGCGCAGCGAGCGGGGTGAGGGTCAAACAGACACCCTGCGTAAGGAGGGTGATAAGTTGATGCGTGTACAGAACAAGGTTTAACCCTTGCTAAACCCCCCGTGCGGCGTTATATTATTGATGATGTTTATCGTAAATATTGCGCCTACGAGGTGTTGATGAGCGCAAGCGCGGCAATGCAAGAGTATCTGGCAGAGGCGTATCGCATCGCCTACTACCAGGGCGAAAACCCCTATATTTCAACGTCTGCACTGGCGAACGCGCTAGGACACTCTGCCCCGGCGATCACGCGCATGGTGCAGCGGCTCAAAGAGGCGGGCTACGTCGAGCATGAGCCTTATCGGGGTATTTCACTGACCTCAATGGGGGAACGTGAAGCGATTATGAACATTCGCCGTCATCGTCTGGTCGAGGTGTTTCTGGTCAATGTGATGGGTTTTGATTGGCACGAGGTTCACGATCAAGCGGATGATCTTGGCGAGGTGGTGAGTGATACCGTGGTCGCTCGCATGGAAAAAATGGCGAATTTCCCGCGTCGCTGCCCGCATGGTGAGCCAATTCCGACGGCTCTGGGGCATATGCCGCGTGTAATCGACCTTCCGTTAAGCGAGTCTGCGCTCGATAGCGACTACGTAATCAGCCGCGTCAATACACACGCCGAAGAAATGCTGGCGTATATCGGGCAAATTGGTTTGCGCCCCGGCACACGCTTTCACTTGGTTAGCCGTGCGCCCTTCAATGGACCGCTACAGCTTGAAATTGGCGACACCCGACAGGTGATCGGTCACGAACTGGCGGGCGTGCTGCGTGTCTGCCGTCCCGATCAATTTGAACTGGCTTAACCGCTTATTCTTCGGAAACAACCGTATCCGCTTCATAAAACGCAATGCCTTCGTCCGTGATGTGAACCTGATTTTCGGACGGTTTACCAACCCACTTGGCTAAAGGCGGTTGTCGCTGCATAAGTGCCGTAATCGTAGAAGTCAAGCCGACATAGCGCGTTGGACTCGACAGCCGGTCACGATGCTTATAGAGCGTTAACACCGCTTGCCATTCTACATACGAGAGTGGCTTTGGCATGGGTTAATATCCCCGATAACCGTTATTCGTTGCGTCAAATCGCTCTCGTCGAGCCTCACCGAGGTTACGTTCAAACGCATTCAATGCCTCAACCAACGCTTCGTCCTGCAATTTCGATTTGCGAATTTGCACGAGCAGTTCTCGCGTAAGACGTTCCAGTTCGTTCAAGTCTTTTGGAGCCATATTCTCGAAGTTCATGAGGAATGCGCTTTCATGATTTGCCTACTACGTATTGTCCCACACTTTTGTCTGGCGTACACTCTCAAAACCGCTGCTGCGTCGTAAGTGCCTTTCATTTGACGTTTTTGTTATTCCGGTTGTGCATTAGCAATGACCGTTTCCAGCACATCGAGCGGCACAGCCCCGCGATCATACGTCTGCTCAAAAATGGTGATAAATTCGGCTTCGCCCTCACCGTAACGCACCATGATCGCGGGCGTTCCCGCTACCCCCGACTCGCGTCCGAAGCCCACATCGGTTTGCACCTGAGTCGCGTCTGCCGAGCAAGTGAGCAAATCACTGTAGCTGAGTCCTAAGTCTTCGGCGAGCGCCCGTCCAAGTTGATTGTTATAGCTTCCTTCTTCGGCATACCCGTACAACAGCGTATACGACTGCCAGAACGCGCCGGGCTGCGCCATTTCAGCACATTCGGCAAACTGTCCGGCTAACAACGTCAATTCACGACCCGCCGTCGGGAACATGCGAAACTCGTAGTTTGCTTGCCCCGTGACCACATATGCTTCGATGATCTGATCAATGGTGGGTTTGTAATCCTGACAGTGAGGACACGCCCAATCCGCAAACTCGATGATCGTGATCGGTGCGTCGGGGTCGCCTAGCACGAATGCGCCGTCCTCCGTGCGCGATTGTGGAATGTCGGCATAGGCATACTCGCTGACATCAACCGCTACGACGTTTTCAAGGGAGGATTGCACGATGAGCGTAAAGCTCCCCGTTGACGCGCCCGCGAAACTACGCACACGTACCCTGTACGATCCGTTCGTCTCTACGGTGTAGGTGATGCTTGCGTTATAGTTGCCGTTCCGCGTATCAATATCATCGTTGGCTGTGATCATCATGCCGGATGGTGCAAACAGGATGAGCAGGGTATCCAGTCGGGGGGAAGCTGCTTGAGTGGTGAGGACGATGGTTGTCCCCACATCAAGGGAAATATTGAAATCTACATAGGGATCGGTGGCAGTGATTTCGCCTTGAAGTGTAGTTTCCTCTTCTTGAGCAACAGCAGCAAAGCTAAACAGCAAACATGCGACCAGCGTGAACACAATAATGCGAATCGACACGGGGTTTCTCCTCACTCAGTTTCTTCAAATTATAGCTTAAGCTGGTGTTCAGATCACATCTTTTTGCGGGCGATGAAGAAAATATCTTGCGTGATGCTAGGCACACCCCCTGCTGCGGGCAGCCGTCGTGCCGTTTGATAAATCATCTGCCGTGCGATTCGCGCTCCAAGCGGGCTGTTGGTCGTTTCGACGGGGTACGGCACGAGAAATGTTACGGGTTCAAGCTGATGCGCGGTGAAAATCCGCGCAAGGTTTTTCGAGTCCCAGTGAATAACATGCTCTTTCGCGTCCCATACATCACGTCCGCGCAGCATGAATCGCTTACCCATTTCGGGCAGTCGGCTGACAAGATCGCTTTTCAACGCCGTGAACAACACATTCGGCGTCTTGATAAACACATACCCGTTAGGCTTGAGGACGCGGTGTATGTTGGACACAAACTCGTTGATCTTTTCAGGCAGGATGTGTTCGATGACATCCGTAGCCATTAACCCATCATAGGCGTTATCGCGTTCTGTGAGTTCATCCAGATAACTCTGGTGAATCGTCACCCCTAAGCGGCGGCGGGCGATGCTGGCGAGGATAGGCGACGGTTCAACCCCTTCAAGGTCGTAACGCCCCGTTTTTTGCAGATAACCCATCAGCCAGCCCGCATTACAGCCTACATCGAGTAAGCGTCCGTTTGGGAGATACTGCCCGATGATCGCCGTTTCTTCGAGATAATTTTTGTGGCGGTCATGCAGACGCTCACCGCGCTCGATAGCGCCGTATTTCGCTTCCCAACGCTCAAGCGTCGTCCCCAGATACTCGCCTTGCGGCTCTGCGAAGCGAGGATACGTCATATGCAATCCACAGGTGGCGCATTTTTGGATACCAACTTTGCCCTGTGCAGAGGGTTCCCACGCAATAACGTTTCCATCAAGGCGGCTGTCACAAATGGGGCAGTTGAAGGGGGGAGTCGAGTTCATTCACAAGTTCCTAGCTGATTTTCGCTCGGATTATAGCGCGGATTGAGAAACAGAGAGGAGTAGGTGATATGCGGATATGCCCATTTAATCTTAATCTGCGAAAACATCTTCTACGGACATAGTGAAATCGGGCAAAACATCCCCGCCATCGAGTATCTCTCCAATGCCAATGGTCTGTCAGGTGTCGCTTGTCCAAAACTGCTTTTCCCTTGTTCACGCAGCACGTCAATATAGAGATCGATTGCTTCTTTGATATTTTGCATCGCCTCATCACAGGTTTTGCCCTGTGAAATGCAACCGGGTAGGCTTGGCGCTTCTGCAACCCAATAGCCATCTTCACCGGGATAGATTAACACCTGTCATATAATTTTCTCCCTCTACCTTGTGGCATCTTCTATTCTAATCCAAAATAGCCCTATCTTGTCGATTTAGATGAGGTTTCGAGATGACCGTCAAGGAATTACTCACTGAGACGCCCGAAGATTCATCACTGAGTCGCGTACTGGGGATAATCAAACCCGATGGCGAAACACCAACGGATGAGGAATTGAAACAGGATTATATCGACTACTTAATGAACAAGTATTCTGACAATACCTTCGCCAAAATTCAAAATGGTGCAAAAACCATGATTTTGAAGACAAACTTGAGCCTTAATGAGCCATAAAAACCTGAATTTGACACATCAATTTTGCCATTTTGACGGTATTTCCAAAATTGGCGAAGGTATTGATTCTGAGTAAAATTCTTTAACGTCGCTTTTTCTTTAGTTGTTTGGCTAACTCGCGTGCTTCTAAATGGGCTGATCGTCCTAAAAACTGTGTATATGTTGGATCAAGGCGATTTAAATATTCTTTAACCACAGGATGCTCCATAATAGTGCGTATTTGGTATTCCATAAACTCCACTTCTTTAATTCCAATGACTTTATTGTTAACTAGTGATCCAATGGTATCTATTAGATAGAGTAACTTATCCAAAGCTGCCTCATCTTTGTTGTTCTCAACGCCAATTTCACGTAAGAAATCTTCGGCTATTATCTTATTGTGATCAAGTCTATATCTAATTCTGATCAAACTTTCGTCTGAAAAGAACTTCTCTATTATATCAAGCAGGAAAGAGGCTTTTTGTGCTTTGGCACTTTTTCTGAATTGGTATCCTGCGAATACAAGACTAATAATAGTTAAAAGTAGACCGACAAAACCAAAAACGTCTGATAAACCTATTTGTGAATCCCATTCAAGAAACATTTAGAAATTTTCTCCCCTATCCCTTATGCTCGCGTCCACACCTTGCGACTCTGCACGGCGCGTTCTCGCACAGCGGCGATCTGTTCCTCGCTTACGGGTTTCTCGAACGAGCGGAATCCCGACAGCCTGAACCCATGCCGACTCGCAATCTCCCCGATCTCGTGTACTTGCGCGACGGTGATTTCTTTGCCGATGGTGTAATCCTCGTAGCGCCCTTCAAGTGCCAGCGCCATTGTTTCAGCCATACACGCATAAGCATGTCGCGGCGGGAACCCGAAATCGAAGTGAAAATCGGGTGCGCCGGGAATTTCGACCATGCCGCCTTCAATCACCAGCACGTCGTCACGCTCTGCGGCGACGCGCCGTGATACATCACGCGGGCGGGCGACATCACACACCACCGCGCCCGGTTTGAGGTGCTTCGGTTCGATCACGCTGTGAACGGCGCTCGTCACCGTGAGGATCAGATCAGCGTCGTAAATGGCGCTCATCTCTGTGCTGATCACGACTTCGGCAGATTTCCCCGTACATAGATCGCGTACTTCCTCCAAGCCTTCGAGCCGCCGCCCCACGAGGATCAACTTCGCGCTTTCGCCCGCCAGCAGTTCGGCGCATGTCTT
>JBBQRJ010000199.1:0-8610 GCA_038214955.1 Aggregatilineales bacterium
GTCAGTTTGACCCCCACCCCGCTCGCTGCGCTCGCCTCCCTCCCCCGAATTCAGGGGAGGGCGCCAACAGGAGTCTGCTTGCTCCCCTCCTCGAATTCGGGGAGGGGTCGGGGGTGGGGTAAGAAATAACGATCTGCGTAATGCATTCCTTAAGTGAAACAGTCATTCTAGCAAAAGAATTTGTCTGGCTCGTGGGTTGCTCATCAACTATTTAGCGGATCAATATCGCACAATGTGAAACTTAATAAAAGATGAGAACCGTATTGATTGTAATTCCCTTTAATACACTTTGTTATATACTGGGGTTGGTAATGCGAAATTTAAGGAATGTACATGAGCGAACTGAAA
This sequence comes from Aggregatilineales bacterium, assembly GCA_038214955.1. Lineage (GTDB taxonomy): Bacteria > Chloroflexota > Anaerolineae > Aggregatilineales > Phototrophicaceae > Flexifilum. The sequence goes on from JBBQRJ010000199.1 coordinate 349, forward strand.
CGTGTGATCGACCAAAGTGGGACAGAAGGCGTGATTGAGACGATGGACGACACTAACGTTCGCGTCCGCCTGAACGATGGGCGAAGCGTCGTCATTCCCCGTGAAACGCTCACACTAGATCGGGACGTTTATCGCATCCAGCTAGACCTTACGCGGTTGAGTCCGCGTGTGGAGGAACAAATCGTCCTGCCGTTGGCGGCGGAAGAACTTGTGGTGGACAAGCAGACGGTAGAAAAAACCGTTCGCATTCGCAAACAAGTCCGCGAAGAAGCGGTGATTGTAGACGAGGCGTTACGACGCGACACAGTAGAGGTAGAGCGAGTCCCGGTTGATCGCTATGTCGAGCAGCTTATGGAAACGCGCTATGAAGGCGACACCATGATCATTCCCATTTTAGAGGAAGTCCTCGTGGTGGAAAAACGCCTGCTGCTGCGTGAGGAAATTCGTATTACTCGGCGTCAGTCAGTGGTACGCGACCCGCAAGAATACATTTTGCGACGCGAAGAAGCCACTGTTTCACATGATAAGTCAGATCAGTAATCGTATACAATAGGAGACTCAAAATGGCACATACCGTAGTCGCACTTTATGACGACTTTGATACCGCCCGGCGCGTCGTAGAAGAGCTTGTGTCCTCCGGTTTTGACCGCGAAGACATTAGCATCGTCGCCAACGACGCCAGTGGCAAAATGAGTACGATGATCACGAAGTCCAGCGATAGCTCGGATGATGTGAAAGCGGGCGAAGGCGCGGGTTTTGGCGCAGTCGTCGGCACGTTGATCGGTTTGGGCGTTGCCCTCATCCCCGGTATTGGTCCGGTTGTAGCGGCTGGTCCGCTGGCAGCGGCGCTCATGGCGGGCATCGGCGCGGCGGCTGGCGCGGCAACGGGCGGCATTGCGGCAAGCCTGATTGACCTCGGCATGTCGGAAGATGAAGCCAGCTACTATAACGAAGGTCTCACCGGTGGTGGTACGCTCGTGACGGTCAACCTAGACGACGACACGCATATTGACCGCGCTCAGGACATCATGAACCGTTACAATCCGGTTGATGTGGACGAACGTTATGGCAGCACCATGGACACCACCCCCAATGCGAGCATGAGCAGCCCTTCCACACAAAGCGCTCCCAAGCACTCCACCATGCAAAGCGGTGCAACCAACCGCAATTTGGATGTGGGCGATCAGGTGAGCTTGCCCGTGGTCGAAGAAGAACTACAGGTTAGCAAGCGTTCGGTTGAAGGTGGAGTGGCGCGTGTCCGTTCGTATGTGACGGAAACCCCCGTGCAAGAACAAGTTCGTCTGCGTGAAGAACACGTGACGGTTGAACGTCGCCCGGTGGATCGTGCTGCTGATGCGACTGATTTGAACGCTTTCCGCGATCAGACCATTGAGGTCAAGGAAAGTCGTGAAGAAGCTGTCGTCTCGAAGCAGGCGCGGATTGTCGAAGAAGTGGTGATTGGTAAGGAAGTCAGCGAACACATGGAAACGATCCATGAGACCGTTCGCCGTACCGATGTTGAGGTTGACACTCCCGCGACAACGGGTCGCACAGGCGTCACGTATCGCCCGTACACCGACTACGAAACCAATTTCCGCACGCACTACGATACGAACTACGCATCGAGCGGCTTCACCTATGATCAGCACGTCCCCGCATACCGCTACGGCTACACGTTAGCCACGACGGATCGCTATAACGATTTCGACTGGTCTCGCGTTGAACCAGAAGCCAAGCGTTACTGGGAAGAACGTAACCCGAATACGTGGGATCGTTTCTCCAACAGCATCCGTGAAGCATGGGATCGGGTGCGCGGACGCTAAACAGCATCTAATTCAGGGTAGATGTTAATGCCCTTCGAGAGGCGACTTGCATAGTCGCCTCTTTTGATTCTACTCAAAGCTGATTCGCCCCTGTAGGCGTTCCATGAGCGATGCGCCGATTCCTTCGATGGTGTCTAAGTCTGCCATGCTGTTAAAGCGTCCCACCTGTTCACGGTGATCAACGATGCGCTGTGCTAAGACTTCCCCTATCCCCGAAAGCGTCTGCAATTCATCGAGACTCGCGGTGTTGATGAAGATCACCGCGCCGCCCTGCGGTGTCGCAACAGCCTCAGAAACTACGGCTTCTTGTACCGAATAGACATGCACCTGATCGCCATCGCGCAAGATTGCCGCGAGGTTGACCCGCGCTAAATCGGCGGCGGGTGATGTGCCGCCTACCCGCGTCAAGGCATCGCTAACCCGACTACCATAGGGCAACGTGATCAGACTGTTGGGCTGGTTGACCGCGCCTGTAACGTACACTTCGATTTCGGCGGGGGCGGTGATCGTCGGCGTAGGAATGGGCGGCTGAATCACGACATGCGCGGGTTGAGGGCGCGACGTAAACACCAGCACCGCGCCGACGATCACGGAAACGATGACGAGCGCGAAGGCAAGGATCGAGAGGCGAGGTGTCGGGTTGCTCATGGCGATTTAGCGTGGGGGCTGCTGTGGTCGGGGCGGCGGCTGTGGCAAAGTCGGCGCCCCTGCGGTTGTGATCACAATCGATTCCTTGAATAGGGTCGCGTTTGGCACAAGGATGCGCTGTGTTTCGGTTTGCAGCGTGGTATAGCGCAAATCGATGTCGGTCACGACACCTTCATGCGCCCCTACCCTGATCCAGTTGCCGCGCCGAAACGGGCGATACATCAAGATGAGGAGTCCCGACAGCACATTGCTGATAATATCTTGCAAAGCGAACGCTACCGCAAATGTCGTGATCCCCAGCCCGGCGACCAACGCAGACACATCTACGCCAATTGTGCCGAGCGCCGTCAGCAGCCCGGTCACGATGATCGCCAGACCAAAAACCTGTGTCAGCAGGTCGAGTACCGAATCATCAATGCGGGTGCGATGCCCGAACCGCTGAACAATGCGGCGAAAGAAGAAGCTGACGATCCAAAAGGCTAACAGAATGATGATCGCCAGCAGCAGTTGTGGCAGGAAGGCGATAATCTGTTCCGCTACAGACGGCGTTGGAACTGACTCAGTCGGCATAAGAAACCTCAGCGATGAGCCGCGATTTAGTAACGGCGAACAATCGACTTATAAACGGTTGGTTGGCGATTCTGGATCAACTGGAATTCTTCACGGCTGCGGCGAATTTCGTCTAAGTCGATGCGGGCAACGGTGAAGCCTTCCAGCGGTGCGCCCGTGTCCGGGTTGGTTGTTCCCGACATGGTCGCGTAAATGTCGCCGCGAGGTCCGACGATCATGCTGTCGCCGCCAAACGTCATGGTCACGTCTTCCCCCACGCGATTTGCACCTGCGAGGAAAACGGCATTTTCGTAGGCACGCGCCCGCATGAAGGTCTTCCATGCATCCACGTCGGATGCTTCCCAGTTCCCCAACACGCACAGAATTTCAGCGCCATCCAGCGTGAGCGCCCGTGCGACTTCGGGAAATGCCAGATCGTAGCCGACCATCAACCCGATGGTGCCGAGTTCGGTTTCGATCACGGGCATTTGATAACCTTCGCGGAACGCCATACGTTCTTCGCCGCGTAGGTGGACTTTGTTGTAGGTTTCTACAATATCACCTTCGGGACCAACCACAACCGCCGAGTTATAGAGGACGCTTTCGACCTTCTCTTTCGTCACCATGCCAAACGCGATATACACGCCATATTCACTGGCACGCTGCGCCATGAGGTTGACCGTTGGACCCGGCACGCGCTGCGCCTTTTCGGTGAAGCGCAAGCCCAATTCATAGCCAGTGGTGACGAGTTCGGGGAACACAATCAGATCAACACGTTGGGAGGTTGCGACTTTGCTGATCATCTCGGACATCTTGATCAGGTTTTCGTCGATTTCCCCAAGTTTGGGATTCATCTGGACAACTGCGACAGCTACTTCTCGCATGGAAATTCCTCATGAGCGGATAGCAATTCAGGATGGGATTGTACCCAAAAACAGACCATCTAGCTACTAAACCGTAGGCAAGACGGACGCGCCGCTGCGCGTCCCTACAACCTTATGATCGGCGTAAATTGTCTAGAAAGGATTCTAAGTTGGCTGGCAAAGGAGACTCGAAACACATACGTTCACCGGTTCTAGGGTGATCGAAGCACAGTTTCGCCGCGTGTAAAAACTGTCGCCCAAAACGCACTTTGCGGAAACCGTAGACTTTATCACCGACCAGCGGCGCATCAATAAACGCCATATGCACGCGAATTTGATGCGTGCGTCCGGTCAGCAGCTTGACGGAAATCAGCGTTTTCCCGTCTTTGAAGCGTTCGATCACCTTAAATTCGCTGATCGCGGGTTTGCCAGCACGGGTCACTTTCATGCGACGGCGGTTCAGCGGGTCACGAGCAAGCGCCGCGTCAATACGTCCGACGTTGGTTCTAGGCGATTTTTCAGTCAGCGCGATATACACCTTCTCGACGGTTCGTGCCGCGAACTGTCGCATGAGGCGCTGCATGGCGGGCGCACGGCGGGCGATCAAGATGACGCCGCTGGTATCTTTGTCCAACCGATGCACGATCCCGCGCCGCTTGGCAGCATAATCCATCTCTGCGATTTCGGGATAACGGTCAAGAATGGCGTTGACGAGCGTCCCTGTCTCGTTGCCTACGCCGGGATGTACGACTAATCCGGCGGGCTTGTCGATGACGGCGATGTCCGCATCTTCATACAAAATCGTCAGCGGAATCGGTTCGGGGATGACGGTCTCGTCTACCGGCGCGGGCGGGACTTCCATCACAATCCGTTCGCCACCTTTAAGTTTGATCCCCTGCTTGATGATTTCGCCGTTCACGCGCACATTGCCTTCGCGGATCAACGTTTGGATTTGCGTGCGCGTCAAGCGTTCGCCCACATGGGCGACGATCAATTTATCGAGGCGTTCGCCCGCTTTCTTGACCGTAAATTCGATATGTTGAGTCATTTCACCCACCTGTTCACGCTGAGAACCAGCGTGATTCACTATACCCTCGTTTTGATCGAGCATTACACCTCATCTGTTGATGCCAAATTTCTGTGTTCTCTACTGTAAACTGATTCGATTAAATATTACAGCCCGATAATTAAAACTGTATGTAGTAACGTTGACCGCAAGGTGAACTATGATACAATGATTTTAAACCTGTTTAACAGTGATCTGAGGAGTCAAGTCTCTGGAAGCGTTAGATTTAGCCCGCGAAGTTGTTCAAGCCGTTGAGGATAAGAAAGCCGAAAACATTCTCCTGTTGGACTTACGCCCGGACACCGTGATCGCGGATTTTTTCGTGATCTGCACCGGAACGAGTGACCGACAAATCCGCGCCCTTGCCGACAATGTACGAGAAGCCATCAGAGTGAAGTACGGACGTATGCCCTTTGCAACGGAAGGTGAGCATACGAGCGGTTGGATGCTTCTTGATTACGGCGATGTCATCGTCCACATTTTTGGGGAAGCCCAGCGCGAATTCTATAACCTAGAAAATTTCTGGCGTCATGCGAATGTGCTGTTGAGCATCCAATAGTCATCCGTTAAAAGTTAAAAGTAGAAAGTCAAAAGTGGGTGAACGTTTTTACTTTTAACTTTCCAACTTTTAACTTTTAACTCGGTCTTAGGTGTTATTCAAAAATCCACGGATCAGTGACACGACCCCACGAGATGAGTTCTGCATCGGTGAAGAAGTTGCCGATCTCGATCAAGCCGTTTTCGGGGCTGTCTGACCCATGTACAAGGTTACGCCCAATTTCTAAACCGAAATCGCCGCGAATTGTCCCTGCTCCTGCCTTCGCCGGGTTGGTTACGCCAATCGTGCCGCGTGCCGCTTCAATGGCGTTCGTGCCTTCGAGCGCAATCACCACGACGGGCGACGAGACGATGTAGTCCACTAATCCCGCGAAAAACGAACGTTCGCGGTGAATCTCGTAATGCTTCTCTGCCAATTCCCGCGACACTTGCATAAACTTCATGCCAACAATACGCAGCCCACGCGATTCAAAACGGCGAATAACTTCCCCGGTCAAGCCGCGCTGTACTGCGTCTGGCTTCACAATGATCAATGTACGTTCCACAGACAAAACTCCTGATGACTCTACGCGCAAAAAACGGGTCAGTGTGACCCGTTTCAATATTGCTGATTATAGCTGGTTCAGGGCTTCACGGTAAGTGTTAAGCGCCTGTTGGAGCTTACCCTGTCGCATCAAACCGTCGCCTAAAACCCGATAGACTGACGGGACAGTCCGATAAGACTTGACCAACTGCGTGAGATCAACCACTACCGCATCCAGTTCGATGTTAGCGCGAATCAGCCCTTCGTACTCTACGAGGCTGCCTTCAAGATCGCCGTTTTGCTCACGGTCACGGGCGCGTTCGAGCGCCCCGGAACTCACCGCAGGACGCGGCGGCGGTGCAATGACCACAGGCGGCGCAACGGGAATCGGCGGGGGTGCTGCCACTTGCTGAATGACAGGGCGCGGCGGTTCGGGCGTTGGCTCGAAGACTTCAACGGGCGGTTCTTCAAGCATTGTTTCCGACAACCAGTCTGGCACCTCGACTGCTTCCGGGTTTTCCAGTTCAGACAACCAATCCGCAAAAGCAGGTTCGGCGGGCGCTTCCTCATATTCCATTTCAGCGCCCCCAAGCCAAGCGGGGATGCCTTGCGCTTCCCCCAGAGGCAGGTCTTCTTCGGGCAGCGCAGTTTCGACCAACTCATCGTCGCGGTGAGCTAACTGCTCGACTGCGGCAATACGTGCAGGGTCTTTGACGTTGCGTTCGTACCAATCTGGCACAGTGTCTACGTCAACGATGCCGCCTTCATGCTCAAGGTCAAAGGCTTCCGCCCATGTATCATGGGGATCCATTTCGAGGGACGCCGCTGGCGCAATGGCTTCGGGTTCTTCTTCCTCACCGAACAAACCGCCAAAATCAACCTCGTTTTCGCGTTCCTCAAAATTCTCTTTCAACCAGTCCGGCATATCGTCTGACGCCGGTGTTGGCGGGAACAGCGAGTCTAAGCTGGGCATATTATTCGCGGATGACGCAGATTGTGGCTGTGACGGCGGCGCTCCCACCTGCTCTAACAGCCAATCCGGTAGATCAGCGGGCGCGAGTGCCTCCTCATCATCATCAAGCGGCGGCAGCGAGATTTCTGGTTCGCTCGCCAGCACATCGTTTTGATACTCCAAGAACACCTGCATTTGTTCGCGTGTGACTGTTCCGGCGGAAATGGCACGCTGGATCGCATCAATTGACATTTCTTCAGAGGCGGCGGGCTGTGCTGGCTCGTCGTCGGCAAAACTGCTGAGGAAGTCAGACGGGTCATGCAGCGGCGGCGCGGGCGCTCGATTCGTCACAGGCGGGCTGTCGAACGAGAATGCGACATAACCGGGCGCTTCAATTTCTGACTCGTCCGGCATGGGGATGTCTAACTGCGCCGGGGTGATAAATTCTTCGGTGTCTCCACCCTGACGCCGCGCCAACGATTCGAGCCACTCAACCGAGTCTGAGCCACCGCCAAACGTGGGCGTTTCCTCAGCAAAGGGATCATCTTGTGTGCGTGCGAGGTCTTCTAACCACGAGATCGAACTCACAGGCTCTTGGGTCTGCACGGGTTCATCAAGGGTCAAGCTAGACAGATCAAGATTGAACAGGCTGTTATCTTCTTCGCCTCCGGCAAGGCTTTCGAGCCACGCCAAACCGCTTTCGTCTGCACGCACGGGTTCAGGCGCGGGCGGAGGTGGTGTTACCGAACGGGTCGGTTGATGTGACGCGGCGGGTGCTTGTTGACGTACAGGCGGCTGCTCTGGTGGCGCTTGACGCATGGGCGGCGGTTGGGCAATCGGTGTTTGACGTACAGGCGGCGGAGTCGCCGGACGCTGCGTTACAGGCGGCGCTTGACGCACAGGCGGCAGTTGCTCCGGTGGTGATTGACGTACAGACGGTGGTGGTATCACCTGTGCCGCCGGGCGTTGAGGTTCAGGCGCGGGTGGTGGCGGTGCAGCCTTCGCGGGTTCCCGTTTAGGGTAACTACTTTCTTGCCCGTAAGGGATGTAACCCGGTTCGTCAATGGTGACGGTAGTCGGGTCAATCTCCGCTATGTCTTGGTCAGCAGCAGTGGTAAACCCTTCGGTTGCGCCTTGACGCTTCGCCAGAGACTCCAGCCAATTATTAATCTCCTCAGGAGACATGTTATCGAAATCTGGCATATTGTCGGTCATACAAACACCTCTTTAACGCAACCATTCCGGTAAATCAGCGTCATCGTCGGAGACCCAATCAGGGA
>JBBQRJ010000200.1:0-8588 GCA_038214955.1 Aggregatilineales bacterium
TGTCCGAGTTTGGCAATAGCAGACCCCAAATGGGGAGATTGCTGCGTGCTTTCTGATGCGGCAAACAGCAAAGCGACGGTTTCATCCATGCTAAGACGAAGCGTCGCAAGGTAATGTTCGCGGTCAATGAAGAACCGCCCGTCGCGCTGAAATACAGGGACTCCAATTTCTTCCAGCAGTGCCAGATCACGATACACCGTGCGGCGATCAACCCCGCAGGAGTCCGCCATCTCTACCGCTCGCAGCCCCGCCGTACTCCGAAATAGCAACTGTTCTAGTGCAATCAGACGCTCTGCACGGTTTGCCATACCCTTCCCTTTTCTTTGCCCTTATTTTCAGAAAGGCTTCAAAAAGCAGTATAGCACCATGTCAAAAACCGCGCTGACATCAACCGAATTGGGCTTGGAACACCGCAATATACAGGGGTATCAAGCACGCAACGGCAAAAAATGCTAAGAACGCCAGCGCAATGGTCACTAAATCGAGCGTAGGCGTTGTTTCCCGGCGCTGCGAATACGCTGGGATATAACCGCTCGTCTGTCCGCTGACTCCCTGTGTAGGAAACGGACGACTGTTGCCCCCTGCCCCTCCCCCTGTCATGGGCGGCTGCTGCGCTGCTTGCTGGCGAAACGGTGCGCCGCCTTGGGGGGCTTGTGGTGCAAGGTCATAACGCTGTGTCGGGAGCGGATCACCCACTTGAAGCGGGACTTGCGGTGCTGGCGGGATCATAGGCTGTTGGGGTGGGCGTGTTTGAATCGTTGGCATCATCGGTTGTTGTGGCGGTGGCGCGGCAGGTGGAAGCGTGTTTTCGCGCCCGCGATCTCGATAGCTGATCAAGATGTGACCGAGTTGATCCGCCATACGGTAGCGGGCGACAGGGTCTTTGCTCATCGTCTTGTACACGATTTTAGCGAGGCTGTCTGGCACAGTGGGATTAATCTCTGTCACCATCGGAATACGCTCACGGATATGCGCTAACGCGAGTTCCTGCTGGTTTGATCCTGTATACGGCAAACGTCCGGTGAGCATCTCAAACATCACAATGCCGATGGAGTAAACATCGGCAGCGGGTGACGGTCTTTCCCCTTTCGCCTGTTCAGGCGCAAAATAATGGGGACTGCCCCACACAACCGATTGTCTTTCTCCCGGTTGTGCATCGCTGAGGGCTTGCGCGATACCAAAATCAGTTACTTTTACGCCATCTTCCCGTGTGAGCAGGATATTTTGCGGCTTCACATCGGCATGAACCAACCCTGCACGATGCGCGAAGCCAATTCCCCCGCATATTTGGATCGCCAAATTGAGCGCCCGCTCAACCGGTAATGCCCCCTCTGTTTTGATGATCCGTTTTAGGTCTTGTCCTTCGATGAACTCCATGACGATGTAATGGGTCGGTCCATCGCTGCCAACATCATGCACCGTGACAATATTAGGGTGTGCGAGGTTGGCAACGCTTCGCGCTTCATTGCGGAATCGCGCCAAGAATGCCGGGTCGTTCGTCAAGCTGGGGCGCAAAATCTTTACGGCGACGGTACGCCCTAACGCTTGATCAATTGCCTTGTATATAACCGCCATACCGCCTGATCCCTGCTGTGCAACCAGTCGGTAACGTCCATTCAGGACTGTTTCATTCGTCATACGAGTGTCCTTGATAGTTTGTTCATGTGTTGATTCGTTGCTTAGGGTCGCATCGAAGGGTCAAACAAACGCCGATATTCTAGCACGGCGCTTCTATCTGTCATACTAGCGATGTAGTCCGCTACCACACGATGTACCGGACGCTGTTGCATTTCCAACTGGCATTCTTTAGGCAGTTGACGGGGGTCATCCACTAAAGTTGCAAAAATTTGCTCGATAAATCGCTCGGCTCGGCGTTTCATGCGTACAACACGGAAGCTGTAGTACATATTTTCGTACAAAAATGCTTTTAGTGCTTGCCCCATTTGAAACATCGATTCGCTGTAGCAGACCAGATTATCAGCTTGTTCCTGCACATCTAGCGGCGACTTCGGTTTGACCCGTTCTAGCTGCTTTGAAGTGGTTGCCAATACATCATCGACGGACACGCCCACAAGTTCTCGAATGAACGTGTGCCGCGTGATTTCATCCAGCTTGACAGGCATTTCTTTCCAACCAAGGCGCTGACACAGAAGCTGCCATATTTCCAATTCGCGTAAGTCTTCCGGTTCGATCAAACCCGCGCTTAACCCATCGTCAAGATCATGGGCATTGTACGCTAGTTGATCAGTAATGTTTGCGATCTGCGCTTCTAGCGTGCCGCGCAGTCGGGGGTCAATTCCAGCACTTTCGCTCAAATTATAATCGGTTTCATGCTTGGCAATACCAAACAAAGTATCGCGGGTCAGGTTCAAACCGGGAAATTCAGCGTAGCGGCGTTCCAATTCGGTCACGACGCGAAAACTTTGGTGATTGTGGTTAAATCCGCCGTGATCCTTCATCAGCGTATTGAGCATCTCTTCACCGGCATGACCAAATGGGGGATGACCAAGATCATGCGCGAGGCAAATTGCCTCTACAAGGTCCTCATTGACTCTCAGCGCCCGCGCCATCGTTCGCGCAATTTGTGCGACTTCAAGAGTATGGGTGAGGCGCGTGCGGTAATAATCGCCTTCATCGTTGACAAACACCTGCGTTTTGTATTCAAGGCGTCTGAATGCGGCGGCATGAATAATGCGATCACGATCACGTTGAAACGCAGTTCTATACAAGGACTCGCTTTGTGGATAGTGGCGTCCGTGATTATCACTACTCAGAGCAGCATACTCTGCCAGAATATGCGCTTCGTTCAGTTCGTATTGCTCCCGACTCAGCACCGCTACCCCCTGCTATTCTAACGATTTATTTTTAATTTGGGTTGCCTCACGGTACAACCGGGCATTATCAACGGCGATTGCTGCTCGGTTAGCAAGTTCTTGACCGAGCGTGAAATCCTCTGGTGTATAGCGCCGTCCAGACTCCGCCATCACAAGTTGCAGCATTCCTAAACCCCTGCCCCGCGCTTTCAGGGGGATATTCATTGCAGACTTCAAACCCAGATCACGCATTATTTGTAATATTTCAGGGTCTTTAACGGTGGCAACTAACAGTTCATCGGGAATATCAGGATAAAATTCTGGTATTCCTGTACGGATGATCTGGTAAACCCCGTTAGGGTCTTCGGGTTTAGGAGGATATTTGCGATTGAGTTCATATGCCCATTCAACCTTCTTGGGGTCAACATGCGTAACAGCGAGGCGTTCCACCCGTTGATCAGTCTGCATAATATCAACAGCGCACCAATCGGCAATCGTGGGAACAGCAATCTCAGCGATTGACCGCAGCGTCGTTTCGTAATCCAGTGACGAGGAAAGAATCTCGCTGGCACGTACAAGAAAATCGAGCCTTTCACGCTGCCGTTTAAGACTCTCGATCAACTGCGCCTTTTCTTCCTCAATCTTTTTACGTTCAGTAATATCGAGCATCAGTGCGCCAACGCCAAATACTCTCCCGTCATCATCGCGTACCCGGTAATAACTTATCAAAAAATGCTCTAAAGAATCACCCAGAAGGCTGTGCCTTATGTGTGACAATTCTTGATTCAAGATAGGCTTTCCTGTATCAAGGACGCTTTTCACGGTTTCTCGAAAGTTCGGCATAACCTCATCAACCGTTTTGCCAATATGTGCAGCGGCACTTAATCCGCTCATCGACGCCATAACAGGGTTCACGCGCACATAACGGAGTTCCGAGTCCCAAAAACACATCCCTAATGGCGCGGTGATTTGTAACATATTGAGTAGTAATGCGTCATCTTTGGTGTCTTGTGCAATCAGTTTTGCTGATTGCTCTTGTTCCTTATCCTGTTCACGTACTTTTCGCAGAGAATGAACGAAGTAGACAACAATAGTCGCCTCAAACAAGAACAAACTGAGGCGGAAAAGAGCTTCTGCGCCAGTGATGTAAAAACTGTTGTAGGGAGGCGTGAAAAAATACCATGCCATCAAAGTCGCAAGAATTACGCTGACAGCTCCCGGCAGCAAGCCACCGTACCACGTTGAAATGACTATTGCTCCATAAAACAGGAGGAATGGTGTCTCCCCATCAAGAGGAGCGATAATTAAAAGTTTGAATACGAGGACGAGAGTCACCGAAGTAATTGCAATGAGGTAGGCAGCAATATTATAACGCGGACTTGTAGGCATTCTGACTCCGCAAGCGCTTCAGTAGGGATAATTCCTTGCATTTCAACGAAGGTTCAATGTTGGAATGCAGTTTATTGTATCATTCATTACGTGGACAATGTATGAATTGTCCACGTTTGTATCCAAGAATTAACGAACTTCCGGTGTTTCCAATGGTGGGGTTATTTCTGGAGTTGTAACAGGCGCTGTTATTTCTAAAGTTTCGATAGGTATGATGACTTCTTCTGTCGCAATGGGCGCAGCCGCGTCTCCCGCAGCGCCGCTCGGAAGCACGTTATAGCGAATTACGTAGGTGACGATACCAAGGGCAGCCGTTGCTAACCACAAACCCAGAGTCAGCCGCATGATCGGTTTAGCTTGTTTAAACCAGTATCGGCTGAGCGTTTTCCCCGTCTCGCCGCGCCGTTTTGCCTGTGCGACCTGGGTATCTTCCATGACCATGCGAATCACGACATACGTTGCCAGCAGTTGAGCCGGGAGTCCTAGAACAGCATGTAAGGTGGGTAATAAGTACCGCAGCGTTGTGGGTTGGGTGGTGATGTTATCCGCCACATCGAATCGATAAGCGACAATCATCAGCGTCACAATAAGCACCCAGTTTAAAATAGTGATGCCTATCATCACATTTCGATGTTGTGGGCGGTGCATGTTACGCCGTGCAAACACCCAACCGACCAATATAGATGGCACAATGACAAGGATATACAGCAGCAGGGTAATATCAGCGAGTAGGCTTGCCCCTGTCCCCAAAAAGCCCGGTGGTTCAAGATAGAGATTCATATACCGATGATCCTTTTGCAGTGTAATAGGTTGAACTGGATAACGAACAGCTTGTAAAAATCGGATTGAGGATATGATTGTGACAATGTACACTATTTTAAGAATAACTGTTACTCAATTTGCTCAAGAAATAATATGAATCAGAAATCACTTAAATATTCATTTTATTCGTGTCTTTTGTCATTATGTCGAATATTCCTTGACAGAACGGTGAATCTATGAAAGATTATTTAGAAGAGTTAGATGATCTGGACAAGGCAATTCTCAAGGAATTGCAGCAAGATAGCGCGATGAGCAACGTGGAACTGGCGCGGAGGATTTCACTTTCCCCCCCCGCCGTTCATGCGCGCATCAAGCGACTGGAAGAACTCGGCTATGTACGGCAGTACGTTGCGATATTGGATAGGGAAAAAGTCGGTTACGACATGCTCTGTCTCATCAACGTGACATTGCAGATGCATCAGATGGAAAATATCAATCTTTTCCGCGAAGCCGTCCAGCAAATGTACGAAGTCCTTGAGTGTTATTTTGTCACCGGGGAATTTGATTACCTGTTAAAAGTGGTTGTGCGTAACCGTAAGGAACTGGAAACATTCCTCATGGAAAAGCTGACCCCTATTCCCGGTATCGCCCGAATTGCCACCAGTATCGTCTTAACGGAGATCAAATACACGACGGCATTATCACTGGATTAAATAGGGAATGAACGTCCCAAATTTCTCCCTCAGTACCGAGGCTTCTTATCTCAAGCGTTCGGTGATGCGCGACCTGTTGAGTCTTGCGACATCACCGGACATCCTTTCGCTGGCGGGAGGTTTGCCCGCAAGCGAATATCTTCCCTTAAAGCAATATCAAGCCTGTCTCAATCAGGTTCTCAATCGTGGCTCTCGCTGTATGCAGTACAGCCCGCAGTATGCCCCACTCCGTGAATGGATAGCGGCGTACATGCGATCACGCGGGGTCGATTGTGATGTGAGAAATATTTTCATCACCAATGGCGCACAACAGGGTTTGACCATTCTTTCGCGCTTGCTGCTCGATCCGGGTCAGCCTGTCGTCATTGAAGCCGCTACCTTTACAGGGATTCAGCAGGTAACGGCGGGTCGTGGCGCAGATGTTCGCACCGTTCCCACAAATCTCGAAACTGGTGTTGATCTAGATTCGCTCGAAGCCGCTTTCAAGCGAAATCCGCGCCCGCGCTTTGCGGTGATCATCCCCGACTTTCATAACCCGCTGGGCGTCAGCTTGAGTGCAGAGAAACGCCATGTGATCGCAGACCTTGCCTCAAAATACGGCGTTCCCATTATCGAGGACGATCCGTATTCGGCATTACGTTTTGAAGGTGATAAGCTGCCTCCCATCAAAGCCTATGACGAGGCGGGCTACGTTTTCTATCTCGGCTCATTCTCAAAAATGCTTGCGCCATCGGTTCGGCTTGGTTGGATTGTCGCACCCGACGAACTTATTCCCAAAATTACCGTCTTTCGTGAGTCTATTGATCTTGAATCCTCTATCCTCACCCAACAAGCAGTCTACGAATTTGTCTCGCAAGGCTTTTTAGACGACCATCTTATTTGCTTTAACGCCGTAAATCAGCAGCGGCGCGATGCCCTACTCTCTGCACTAGAAGAACATCTAGGCGGCATCGCCACATGGACACACCCTCAAGGCGGGTTATTCGTATGGGTGACGCTGCCTGAAGGGATGGATACATGGGCAATGTTTGAGAAAGCCATCGAGAAAAAAGTCATCTACATTCCCGGCGCAGCATTCACCATTGACGCCACTTGTCGTAACGCCATGCGCTTAAACTTTAGCAATTTACGCCCCGACCTCATAGACGAAGCGGTCAGCCGCCTTGCCGATGTCATTCATATGCAGCAAGCAGTAAGTGTTTGAAATGATTGTTTGTAGTTCTCGAAAGGGTAAACCCAATGGTGAACAACCTAACCGTTGAACGTCCCATGACGGAAGAAGCCGACTTCCTCAAGATCAACAGTATCGATCATCTGCATTTCTATGTCGGCAATGCCAAACAAGCCATGTACTACTGGTGGAAAGGATTCGGTTTCAAGCCGATTGCTTATTCCGGTTTAGAGACGGGCAACCGCAAGTTTGCGTCTTATGTCCTAGAGTCGGGCAAAATTCGCATGGTGGTATCAGCCGCTTACCAACCCACCCACGAAATCGCCGCACATCATTTGCTGCATGGGGATGGTATAAAAGTGGTCGCGCTTGCCGTCGATGATGTGGAACAAGCATATCAGGCGACAACATCACGCGGCGCGGTGGGCGCATGGCAGCCCCGCGAAGAACAGGACGAATTCGGCACATTCCGCACAGCCGCCATCCAGACCTACGGTGAAACGCTGCATATGTTTGTGGATCGGTCTGACTACAAAGGCGCGTTTGCCCCGACCTATAAGCCCCTTAACTATGCCAATGATCCCGCCGGGCTTGCAGCCATTGATCATGTCGTTGGCAATGTGCAGCTTGGCAAAATGAATCATTGGGTGAATTTCTATCATCAGGTGATGGGCTTCCGCCAGCTTATGCACTTCGATGATCAAGACATCAGCACAGAGTATTCAGCACTCATGTCAAAAGTCATGCAGAACGGCAATGGGCGAATCAAGCTGCCGATCAACGAACCCGCCGATGGCAAGCGCAAGAGCCAGATCGAAGAATATCTCGACTACTATCTGACTCCCGGTGTGCAGCATATCGCTATGGCGACAGGCGACATCATCAAGACAGTGCGTGAACTCAAAGCGCGTGGGATTGAGTTTCTGCGTGTGCCGGATGTCTACTACGACCTACTGCCAGAGCGTGTTGGCAAAATCAACGAAGATATGGACGCTATCAAAGAGCTAGGCATCCTCGTTGATCGAGATGATGAAGGGTATCTACTACAAATCTTCTCACGCGGCTTGCAAGATCGCCCCACCCTGTTTATCGAGGTGATCGAACGACATGGAGCGCAGGGGTTCGGCAAAGGGAATTTCAAAGCCTTGTTTGAGGCGCTCGAACAAGAACAAGCGCGGCGCGGGAATCTGTAGATATGCGTGTTTACGATCCAATCCGCCCGACCACGCTGCGCGACTTCTATGCTTTTGAGGGTCACGTCAAAACAGCAAACCAGAATCGCGGGCGTGGTGTCCCTACTGAGTGGTACGAGTTTCCAGTGTTCTATTACAACAATCCGCACGCTATTTATGGTCATAATGAGGTCGTCCCCTATCCTCGCTATACACAGGCGCTCGATTACGAACTCGAAATCGCATGTGTCATCGGTAAAGCAGGGATCAACATCAAAGCTGAGGACGCCGAAGACTATATCTTTGGTTTCACGATCTTTAACGACTGGTCAGCGCGGGACATTCAGCGTAAAGAGATGAAGGTCGGCTTGGGTCCCGCGAAAGGCAAAGACTTCGCTAAATCGTTGGGACCGTGTATTGTGACGCTCGATGAGCTAGCCGACTGTCGCACAGACCGCCCCGGTGTCTACAACCTTGTTATGACCGCCCGCGTGAATGGCATTGAGTGGTCACGCGGCAACATGCGCGATCTCTACTGGTCGTTCGGGCAAATGCTTGCGCGGGCATC
>JBBQRJ010000201.1:0-8568 GCA_038214955.1 Aggregatilineales bacterium
TCAGCAAAAGCGTCGTTTACATCGGAGGATGAGCCGGAAATAGACACTGACGGAGCGCGTTTGAGCCTCCTTTAGGAGGCTTTCTACCCCTTGCCGGAGGCTTGAGCCTCCGGCAAATCGCTTAACTTGACGCACAAGACCCCATTGGGTCGCCCCTACGATATATTCCTAGATGCTGTCGAGTAGGTCGAGGGTGAAATGTTCGAGCGACGGCAGCACGCGGTCTGCTAACGCCAAGACATCGGGCGAGAGGGGGAAACCGGGACTCGGTACGGCAATCGTGTACACGCCCGCCGCCCGCAGCGAACGAATGCCATTGCCCGAATCTTCGATACCCGCGCACAGCGTGACATCAACGCCCAGTTTGTCGGCGGCGGTCAACCAGATTTCAGGGTCAGGCTTACCGCGTGTCATGTCATCCCCGTAGACGACGGCTTGAAATACCTTGTGTAGTCCGGTGATGTTCAGTACGTGATCGATCACCCGCGTAGGCGACCCGGACGCCAGCGCAATCGGGTAGCGAGTGGCGGTCAGCTTAACGGCTTCGAGCGCACCCGGCAGCACGGGCAGTCGTTCGCCTAAGCGATCCATCACCAGCGTGATCACTTCCTCCATAATTTGATCCAGCGTGAGGTCGAGCGACAGGCGTTCTCGCATAACTTCCGCCCATTCAATCGTTGAGCGTCCCATCGCTACCCGCTGATCGTTCATCGTCCAAATTTTTCCGAATCGCTCGGCAAACTCGATGCGCGACTCGAACCAGCACGCTTCGGAGTCCATGAGGACTCCATCCATATCCCATAACACAGCTTGTAACGGCATTCTTATCCCTCTTTGTACGCGGGGATTATAGCATGGGTCTACGACATTAGGTTTAAAACCAGATCACCGAAATTGGTTTTAACTGACTCCCCATAAGCGATACTCGCTCAGGTATTTGTAAGCGTTATCGGGGAACAGGGTCACAATGACGCCGGGTTGTCCGCTTGCAGCGAGGTCTTCTGCGACTTGCAGCGAACCTACTGCCGCTGCCGCCGCGCTGATCCCCACCAGATAGCCTTCTTCACGCGCCAACCGCCGCGCCATGACGTAGGTATCTTCGGTGCTAATCCCGATTTGCTGATCTGGGAAGAACTCGTCGTAAATGCCCGGCTTGATCGCCGTCGGGATGTGTTTTAAGCCTTCTAAGCCGTGAAACGCCGAGTCGGGTTGCAGCGCGACATTCACAAGGTCGGGGTTGTACGCCTTCAAACGCCGCCCTGTCCCCATGAGAGTCCCTGTCGTGCCGAGTCCGGCGACGAAATGCGTTACCGCGCCTTCGGTTTGATTCCACACTTCGACGCCCGTCCCGTTGTAGTGCGCCCGCCAGTTTGCAGCGTTGTTATATTGATCGGCGTAGAAATAATCGCCCGGCTGCTGCGCGATCAATTCGCGCACTGCACGGATCGCGCCGTCCGATCCTTCCAACGGGTCGGTCAAGATAAGTTCCGCACCATATGCCCGCAAAATAGCGATGCGTTCTTTGCTGGCGTTAGCGGGGAGGAACAACTTGACTTTGTAGCCTTTCGCGGCGCCCAACATCGCGTAGGCGATGCCCGTATTGCCGCTGGTACTGTCGAGAATGGTTTTGCCGGGGGAGAGCAAGCCCGCTTCTTCGGCTTCACGAATGATGTTCGCTGCGGCACGGTCTTTGACACTACCGCCGGGGTTCGTCCATTCGGCTTTGGCGAACACCTGCACATTGTCGGGTAAATGGGCGGTGATGCTGCGAAATGAGAGGAGCGGCGTGTTACCGATCAGCGATTCGAGGTTCGCTGCCAGTGTGTGTGTTGGGGTTTGTAAAACCATGAGATCGCCTTTGTCCTAAACAAGAAAAAAGCCGATAACAGAAATAAAAAAGCGCGGTTCTCCGGTGGTTTACCGGGCGATCCACGCCTTCTGTTATCGGCTCGAATGGGTCGAGAGTGAATTACTTAGCCGTCTGAAGGTCGCTTTTCGCCAAGCTCCAGACAACAACATGCGCTTAAATACATCATCAGGAAATTCCTGTTGGTTGAATATGCAAAGTGTATGCTATCCGCATAAAGCTGTCAACTGACGAGCGTCCGCTTTACTTTAGACGCTCACATCGTTTTCGTTCTTACAAAATGATGCAACAATACCTGTTTTCCGTAAACTTGATCGTCTAGGCTGTTGGATTCCAGTTGCCAAGCCAGCGAATGCCGGGAAAGTTGACTTTCACCGCATTAAATAGTCGCTCGTCTGCCGTCCAGAAAGCACATGCCATCCGTTCTGCGAGTGCTAAATACTGCGCGTCATAGGCGGTAGGACGGTTATACTGCTCCGCCAACTTATAAGCGCGTTTGAGTAGCGCATCATCAAAATGTAGCGTCACTGGATAACTCATCAGTTGATCGCGGGCAATCTGTCCTTCATCAGCAGTGATACGCTTTTGATAGACCGCTTTACGGGAGACGGCGATCAACTCATAACGCAGCAGAGTAGGGGCATGAAGCGTAATCTGTGCTTCTTGCAACTGGTGGAGAAGTCCTTTAGCCTCGAACGTAAGCGTTTCTGGATAGACACTGGCAATAAAGATACCCGAATCGAGGACGACCTGACTCAAGACTCTTCCTCGCGCAGTTCGTCAAGGAGCGATAGAGCGCCAACGGTGGTTTTCGCACCCAAACGTGACCGAATGGTTGCTTGTAGGGTTTCGACCTTTTCCCACCATCCCGCATAATCAAACGATGTTTGCAGGTCGAACGACAAGGTTTCCAGCACACGCTGCTTTGCGGCAGGTTCTAGGTGGTGAAACTTCTCGATTATTTCCTGTTCAACCGCGCTCATGCTCATTCACTTTCACTATTTGACTGTATTCTAGAGTAAATTTGGCACTCATGTCGGGGCTTGATAGACAAAGCCCGACCCGCCCAAATACATACCGCCATCCACGTTGATGCACAGGTTGACCGAGTAGATGAACGGCTCGGACGGGTTCAATTGATCGCTCAAATATTGAATCGGCGTATGCCCGTGAATGATGTGTTTGCCGCCGAAGCGCCGCAAAAAGTCCGACGCCCGCACAATGCCGTCAGGACGTGAGGACGCAAAACTGAGCCGCTCTGAAAACTGCTCTAGCAGACGCTCCCATGCGGGTATGTTACTGCCGCGCACAATCTCGCTGACGGACTCGTTCACCTGTTCAACCGTGCTGCCATACTCGCGGTAAAACGAGGCGTCGGCATGGATGAGCAGGTATTCATCGACTCGCGCCATTGCAGGAAGGTTACGCAGCCACGCGATTTGCTGTCCCTTCGCCCGCTGCATATCGCGTTCTTGACCGCCATTTCGCCGCCACATAGACAGAAAACCGCCATTGTCGGCAAAACGGTGCGCTCCCAAAAACAACACTTCATGGTTGCCCAACAGTCCATTGACCGAACCGCCCACCGCCGCCGCTTCTTTTTGCCAGCGCATGACCAGATCGACGACGCCGATTCCATCGTCGCCCCGATCAAAAAAATCACCTACGAACCATAGGCGGCTGTTTCCGCCAATCCACGCAAGGTCTTCGCGGATCAAGCCCGCATTCCCTAGCAGGTTGATCAATTTGTCGCGCTGACCGTGAATATCGCCTATTACGTAGAGCGGTGAAGTCATTCGCTCACACTACCATCGTCTTGCCGCCGCGCCCCTGTCACGATAAATGTTGATCCGCTTATCCGCATGAAAATCCCTTCCAAAGTCACGCGCATTATAGCGGACGATGAACGACTCTGCGTAATTGGGAAATGCTTACTCGAATCGCCACCCCCCAAATCACCGCCACCAGAATCGCCGCCGCCGCTAAAGCTGTCGCCGCCAGAACTCCAACTGCTGTCGCTGCCGCTGCTCCATGTACTTGTGCTGGATGATGTCCATGAACTGCCTGTCGCAGATGAGGGCGGTTCGAGACTTGCGCCCACATCGGGCATGGTGACGCCTCCAACGAAGTATTCCCCTCTATATTACCAACTCACCTTACGCAGATCGTTATTTTTGACCCCACCCCCGACCCCTCCCCGAATTCGAGGAGGGGAGCAAGCAGACTCCTGTTTGCGCCCTCCCCTGAATTCGGGGGAGGGAGGCGAGCGCAGCGAGCGGGGTGGGGGTCAATTTGACCCCCTGCGTAAGGTGACTTACGTGATTCGCCCAGCGACCAAACTGATCAGCGCAATGACGCCGAACGCAACGAACAGCCAGAACCACCATGCGCGAAACACGTTCCCGCCACCCATCAACGGTGGCATTGCCTGTTTCGTCGGTTGGCTTTGTGGCAATTTCTTCCATTCCTCAAGCGCGTTGGGGTCAGGCGGTAGATCGCTCATGGGCGTTATCTTTTAATATCCTGCGAGATTATCACGGGCGGCGTTCGTCAGCGCGACGCCTAATACGCGCACATGCACGCGCTCCAGCGTTTGTTTTGCCCGCGCTGCTTGGTCACGCCGCGTCGTTCCTACACGCATGGTCAGCACCACGCCGTCGACTTTCGCGCCCAACAGCGCCGCGTCTGCTGCGACCAGTACGGGCGGCGCATCGAACAGGATGTAATGCGCTCGCGCCCGCAGCACACCGATCACCTCAGACATTTTCGCGCTGCTCAACACATCCGACGGGACGGGCGGCAGTTTACCGCTCGGCAAAATCGACAGATTAGGAATATCCGTTGCGACCAGCGGCGGTGTAGACATCGCAGAATCTTGCAAAATCATATCGGTTAAGCCGCGCTCGTTGGGAATACCCCAGATTTCATGTTGAGCAGGGCGGCGCAAATCGCTGTCCACAATGATCGTTTTGTTGCCTGCTTGAGCGAAGGTCACGGCGAGGTTTGCCAGAACGATGCTTTTGTCTTCGCTTTGCGCCGACGACGTGATGAGCAGTGTTTCAATGGGGCGCTCTACGCTGGCGAACATCAAGTTTGTTCGTAGGGAGCGGTAGGCTTCCGCAGCGGCGGAACGCGGTTCGGTCAGGATGATCAAGGATACTTTTGCCAAGTCGGGTTACTCCGGTATCGTGGACAAGACGGGCAAGCCGAGCGAACGCTCTACATCGTCGCGGCGGCGAACAATCGCGCTTTCTAAGTATTCGAGGACGAATACCAGAATTGCGCCCAAACCGAAGCCGATCAGCCCGCCTGCAATGGTGTTGATCTGCACATTGGGACTTTGCAAGCTGTACTGTGGGGTATCTATCGGCAGGGCAGTAATGCGATCTTCCTGCCGAACCGTTTGGTTTTCACGATTGCGATACTGTACCAGCAAATTCCCCCATTCGCGGGCAATGTCATTTGCCAGTTCGCCGTCGGTCAGGTCAATGTCAATTTGCATGGTGAGGCGGTCACGGTCAGCATTGAACGTAGCGGCAGCCAGCAAATCGCCGGGACTCATGTCGAGGTCAAGCGTATCGATTACTTCTTTCGCCCGGTCCGTACTGCCCAAATAGACGCGGTAGGACTGCATCAAACGGATCAGGGCTTCGGTCAAGCCGAGGTCAGTACGCGACGGTTGAATCAATACCAATTGGGTAGATCGGTAGACTGGCGTTAGCTGTCGGCTGATCAGGTAGGCGCTGGTAGCGGTGAGAATCGCCAGCAAGATCATAATCCAACCCCGACGTAAGATGATGCGCCCATAATCGATCAAATTCATAAAGAAATCCTTGAGATGTCCTTGAATTGGCTTAGAGATGTCGTTTATGGCACTCAAAAGCCGCCATATTCTACCCCACATTGTGAACGTTTGGTTAGTTGGAACAAAAATTCATTTCACTCTAAAGTCATGACAGTAATCTATGGAGGATGTAGATAGTACTGTCGATGTAGATGGGATAGTAACCTCGTGGATACACTCTTTAGCGCAAATGGGTTGAGCAGCTTTCATAGGCACGATGAAGATGATATGCTTACAGCGATGCAGGATAAGCTGTATTCCGCAGAGTTTATGCAGATGTTTGAGTTAGGATTTCCGCCTGTGGATCACGACCAGATCGAAGCGTCAATGGTGAGAATTCTCGAAGCGGTGGGCGAAGACCCGAGCCGCGAGGGATTGCTCAAGACTCCTAATCGAGTCGCCCGCATGTATGAAGAACTGCTGGACGGCTACCGGACTGACCCTAGCAAACTGCTTAACGGGGCGCTGTTCGATGTCGATTACGACGATATGGTCATTGTGCGTGACATTGAATTTAACAGCCTCTGTGAACACCATATGCTGCCATTTTATGGACACGTCCATGTCGCATATATTCCGCGTGATAAAGTGGTCGGCTTGTCGAAAATTCCGCGCATTGTAGATATGTTCGCGCATCGTTTGCAGGTGCAGGAACGCATGACCCGACAGATCGCAGATTTCATTCAAGAAGTGCTTGACCCGCAAGGGGTCGCCGTTGTTGCCGATGGCATCCATATGTGTTCCATGATTCGCGGCGTCAAGAAACACGAATCCAGCATGACGACGAGTTCCATGCTCGGCAGATTCCGCAGTGACCACATCACACGCGGCGAATTTATGGCGCACCTCGCACGCCCAAGCACCCGTCGCTGACTTGTCGTAGTGATGCGATTTATCGCGTCTGCCTAATTTGTGCTTGTCAATGTTGCAACACAATGCTATATTGAAATACAAGTCAGAAACGATGAACAATGTCGCTTCTGGACTCATCAAGAGCGAGGGAGAGTAACGGCTCAATGATCTCGCGGCAACCCCCGAAGCGTCGGGAAGGTGCCACTTCCGACCAGAGTTTTACCTCTGGCAGATGAGCGGATAAAGCAGTTACCAGCTTAAGACGTTTTCCTGCCGGGGGAACGTCTTTTTTTGTTGCCTTGAGAGGTTCACATGGTTCAAGAACGCCAGCAGATGGCAAATTCCACTTTTATGACTTCGCCGCGTTATTTTTTCACCTCAGAGTCGGTGTCGGAAGGGCATCCTGACAAGATGTGTGATCAAATTTCGGACGCCGTGTTAGACGCCATTATCGCCTTAGACCCGAATGCTCGCGTGGCGTGCGAATGCTCGACCACGACGGGAATTGTGTTCGTATTTGGCGAAATTACGACCAACAGCTATGTCGATATTGAAAAGATCGTGCGCGATACCGTGCGCGGCATTGGCTACACACGCGGCAAATTCGGTTTTGATGCCGATACCTGCGGCGTGATGGTGTCGATCAAAGAGCAGTCGTCAGACATCGCACAGGGCGTTGATCAGGCGCTCGAAGCCCGCGAAGGCACGATGAGCGAACAAGAAATCCAAGCGACTGGCGCGGGCGATCAAGGCATGATGATCGGTTTTGCCTGCGACGAAACGCCAGAACTGATGCCGCTCACCATTTCATTGGCGCATAAGTTGGTTCGCCGCCTTGCCGAAGCCCGCAAGAATGGCGAAATCGAATGGCTGCGTCCCGATGCTAAAAGTCAGGTGACGGTTGAATATGCGTTTGGCAAGCCCAAGCGCGTCGATACGATTGTCGTTTCGACCCAGCACGCGCCGGAAGTCTCGCAAGAAGACATCCGCAAAACCGTGATCGAAGAAGTAATCATGAACGTCGTGCCGCGTGAACTATTAGACGACAACACGCGCATTTTTGTGAACCCCACCGGACGATTCGTTACAGGCGGTCCCCTCGGTGATGCGGGCTTGACGGGACGTAAGATCATCGTAGACACCTACGGCGGCGTAGCCCGTCATGGTGGCGGCGCGTTCTCTGGCAAAGACCCGACCAAAGTAGATCGCAGCGCGGCGTATATGGCGCGTTACATCTCTAAGAACATCGTTGCGGCGGGCTTGGCGAGTCGGTTTGAACTGCAAGTGTCTTACGCCATCGGCGTCGCACAGCCGACCTCGCTGGCGGTTGAAACGTTTGGAACGGGCGTCATCCCCGATGAACAAATCGAGGCGCTCATCCACAAGCATTTCGACATGCGTCCGGCGGCGATCATCCGTGACTTGAATTTGCGCCGTGCGATTTACCAGCAGGTTGCGGCATATGGTCACTTTGGGCGCAATGATCTTGATGTTCCATGGGAAAAGACCGACAAAGCGGCTGCTCTCCGCGCCGAAGCAGGTCTGTAGAAAGTTAACAGCTCACCTTACGCAGATCGTTATTACTGACCCCACCCCCGACCCCTCCCCGAATTCGAGGAGGGGAGGCGAGCGCAGCGAGCGGGGTGGGGGTCAAACTGACACCCTGCGTAAGGTGAGGAATTAAGTCTCGCCCCCGACTCCCTCTCACTTGGGAGAGCGGTTGGGGTGAGGCTCAATCAAGTGCGAATATCTGTCAAATGCCCAACGGGTGAGCGTGTAATAACCCGCGACCCCCGCGAAATCACCGTAAGCGTTGAATGTCGTTTCGAGCAGTTCCGGTTCGCAGCGTCCGGTCAAGCCGTAGAAATAATGGTTGACCGCCGCCCGTAAAGCGACATCGGCACGTCCCACGAGCAGAAAATCCCCTAACGCACGGGTGATCGCCCATGCCGCCGTCCAGTGACCGATCCCGCGCAAATTCATCAGCACAGGGTAGACCACCTCA
>JBBQRJ010000202.1:0-8552 GCA_038214955.1 Aggregatilineales bacterium
AATCCCACCGCTGGCAACGCCCGATCCGTCTGCACCGATTAGCACGCCGATTGCTCCCGCACCCGTCGTCACACAGGAAGTGAGCGGCGTTGGGGGGAGTGTTGTGCAACCGCCTGTGACAACACCCGATGTCGGGGATGATAATGATAATGACAATGGGAACGATAATGACGATAACAGTGGTCGAGGTGGAAATGATAACAATGATGGCGGTGGGGGTGGGGGTGACGACAACAACGACAATGACTAAATCCTAGAATCAAAAACGCCCGACTCTATGCGAGTCGGGCGTTCTGTTCAATCAATTTATCTGCGCCGCTGTGCGAGGCTGACGAAATAGAGAAGTTGCAATACGGCTGATACCGCCGCCGCCATATAGGTCAGCGCCGCTGCCGTCAATACCTGACGTGAGCCGTTTGTGTCTTCCGAGGTGGTCATTAAACCACTTTCTCGAAGCAGTGCCAAGCCACGCCGACTAGCATCAATCTCAACAGGCAGGGTGAGAACCATAAATACGACCATCACCCCAAACAAGAGAATCCCCGCCCAGATCAAGCCTGTTATCTGCAGGAACAAGCCCGCGAAGATCATCGCGTAGCCGATCTGCGGCGCAAGCGAGACGGCTGGCACAAGAAACTGTCGCATCGCAATCAGCGGTGAATGCTGCTGATGCTGCTGCACATGCCCCAGTTCATGCGCGACAATTGCCATAGCCGCGACTGACGGCGTAGTGGCAATACCTTCTGAAAGCCGCACGATATTGCTACCCGGATCAAAATGATCGGTCAACTGACCGGGCGTCCCTTCCAACTGTACCGGACTCACATTCGTTCGGCTGAAAATAGTTCGCGCAATCTCAACGCCGCTGGCACCTGCGCCATTGCGAACTTGGCTCCATTTGCTGTAAGCAGAGCGAACAAAGAATTGTGCGCCCAGCGACAAAATCAGCGTAGGGATGAATACGAGCAGAAGATAGGTAGAATCAAAAAACATCGTCAACACCCTCTCCGGTCAATGTATTTCTTAATATACGTGGATAAGCGTAAAAAGTCTCTCAGAAAATTGTAAAACTCACGTAACATTTATGCGCCGAGTGTCGCCGTTAGCCCTTCACGGGTGTTCAACGACCAAGGGAGCAAACAGTTATCGAGCAAACGCGGTTTGCCCAACTGAACGACCATCGACAGCAGTATAGGTTCTTCGGATGGTTCATGCACCCCTAACAGCGACTGGGGATCGTTGATCGCCACATACTCAATCTCAACCGAAGGTTCGGTTTTGAGGACACTTTTAGCAACGGCGCGTAAGTTCGCGGGTGTGCGTTCGCCCTCGTCATAGGCTTGCGCGGCAGCGACCAACGAACGATAAATCACGCCTCCTGCTTTACGCTCCTCTGGCGTCAAATAGGTGTTGCGAGAACTCATTGCCAGCCCATCCGGTTCACGCACGGTTGGGATTACGGCAATATCGAGCGGGAAATTGAGGTCTTTGACCATGCGGCGAATGACGACGACCTGTTGTGCATCTTTTTGACCGAAATAAGCAATTGTCGGCTGAGTCAGGTTGAACAACTTAGAAACTATGGTCACAACGCCGCGAAAATGACCCGGTCTATGATCGCCTTCCAAACCCTGTGTCACATGATCTACTTTGACGAAGGTCTGGAAGTTGGGCGGGTACATATCAGCCGCTTTGGGCGTGAACACGACATCCACGCCCGACTTTTCTAACATTGACAGATCATGAGCGAGATCACGCGGGTAGCCCGAAAAATCTTCGGTGGGGGCAAACTGGGTCGGGTTCACAAAAATGGTTGTGATCACAGCGTCGTTATCCGTGCGTGCGTGCTGCACAAGGCTTAAGTGACCCTCATGCAGTGCGCCCATCGTCAATACCCCCCCAACGCGCCCGCTGATCGCTTTCCGCGCTTTTCTCAAATCCTCAATCGTGTCAATGACCTGCATGTTCGTCCGTCCCGTTGAGTCTCAACGCCGCCAATACATCGTCTTTCATGGTAAAGCTATTCTCATCGGCGGGGAATTTACGTTCGCGTACATCCTGCGCGTAATGGCTGATCGCCTCGCGCATGGCAGCGCCGAGTTCTGCGTAATGTTTGGTATGACGCGGGATGAAATCTTCAAACAAGCCCAAAATATCGTGAAATACCTGTACTTGCCCATCACACGCTGCCCCTGCCCCGATCCCGATGGTGGGGATATGCAGTTTTTGCGTGATCAACTCTCCCAACGGCGCGGGAACAGACTCCACGACCACCGCGAACGCGCCCGCTTGTTCCACAGCTTCAGCATCACGCAGCAATTGACGCGCAGTATCAAGGTCGCGCCCCTGCACTTTCATACCGCCCACTTTAAAAACGCTTTGAGGTTGTAATCCGATATGCGCCATGACGGGTATACCCGCTTGCGTCAGCCGATGGATTGTCTCTGCGAGGTATTCCCCACCTTCCATCTTGATCGCCCCAACGTGGCTTTCTTGCATCAAGCGTCCGGCGTTGGTCAGCGCCTGTTCAACGCTGACGTTATAACTCATGAAGGGCATGTCACCAACAATCAGCGCCTTTTGCGTCACCCGCGTGACGATTTCGGCGTGATAGATGATGTGATCCAATGTTACTGGAATTGGCACATCATGCCCCTGCACGACCATCCCCAACGAATCGCCCACCAGCATCAGTGGGATTCCTGCCGCCTCACTTAAACGGGCGCTCGTCGCGTCATATGCCGTGATCATCACAATCGGCTCATGATCGGTTTTCATTTTCTGAATGTCACGGATGCTTACTCGCATGATTCCCCCGCAAAAGCATCTCAATCTTATCTGTAGATAAACCCCGTGCTTCAAGCATTGGATACGACAACCGCGCCAGCGCCGTATAAATCTCTGTCAGCGCGGGTTCGTCTGCCAATGCCCGCAAGTGTGACCCGATGGTCGCCACATCTGCCCGCATGAGCGGTCCCGTGAGCGCATCGGGAATCCCCTTCGCCCGCAAATTCTCTACTGTCCCCGCCATGAGCGCATTCAGTGCCGCGTCTGCTGCTTCGCGTTCCGCCCCGATCTGCATGAGCAGCGCCTCTGCTGCGGCGTACAAAATCACCGTGTAGTTACTGGCAATCACCAACGCCGCGTGATAAAGCGCCTTTTGTCCCGGCAGTATCGTGAGCAAATGACCCTCAAGTACCGCCACGAGTTCAACCAACCATCCGTATAGGCGCATGTCTTCCGCCTCGACAGCGAATGCCGCTCCCGGCAGTTTGGCGATAGCTGTTTCTGTATCTGCAAACGGAAATGCAGGATGCAGCGTGCCGATCATTGCGCCTTGAGCGGTCAAAACGGAAAGCGCCGCGCTGTCTTTCGATCCGCACGTATGGACAACCGCTTTACCCGACCAATCTGCACCCGCCAACCCCGCCGCCACGACTTCAACCACATCATCCGGCACAGCAATCACGGTTAAATCGGCGTAGGCTGGCACTTCATCAAGCGATGTCACCGCCCGCGCCTCAACCAAATTTGCCAATACCGCCGCACGTTCGGGGCTGCGGCTGTAAACCGCGCCAATTCGATAGCCGCGCTCAAACCATAGACGGGCAAGTGTTCCCCCAACCTTACCCGCGCCGATGATTCCGACTGAGAGGCTTATGATCCTGTCTCCGTGCCGAGCGGCGTGGCGGTGGGAATGGGGTCACTGATGTAAATCGTCACGGTACACGATGCCCGTACAGCCGTCGTGATGTCGAACACAATCACGCGGAACTCATATTCTCCCGGCTCATAGTAGGCGGGGACGAACTGCCCCAATGCCCCTAGTTCGGTCACGGGCTGCGTGCCGTCAATGCCAATATACGCAAAATTACCCGATGTGGACTCACCTTTGAGTTCAAATCGGTAGAACGAGAAATTTTCAGTGTTGGCTATGCCGATCACGGTGAGCGGTTCAAACACAACCATGCCGTTGGCGGGGATTTGTAAGCTGGCTTCCGGGGAATTGCACTGCGCTGGCGGCGCGTTTGGCACAATCGTCCCAACGGGCGTGGGCGTTAAGGTGGGCGTAGGCAGAATTTGCTGTGCGGGATCAACTTCGCCAAGCTGGACGCCGCTGGGGTCAATCACCAACCCGCCGGAGGGCGTTAACGGAACAGGGGTACGAAAATCACCATCTTGCACGACGCTGGCAACCACTACTTCCATATTGAGCGACTCGCGCAGCGTGGGGGCAACAACGCGCTGAACGCCAATCACAATCAGCGTGATTTCAAACAGCAAGATCAAGACCGTTCCGGCATTGGCACGGCGGTATCGAGCGAGGTCTCGTTCGAGTTCAAAGCCCGTCCCACGATACGCTGTATTCGATTGCAACCACCATCGCGCCCCTAGAAAGATGAACACGCCGAGGACGATATATAACCCGGTAGCGATCTGTTCGATGAAAAAAACCAAGCCGGAAATCATCGCATCGTCCGTAAAACTCCACGCAGCAGCGTCCCCAATTTCGGCACTAAAATATGACTCGCTTCGAGGACTTCCCCGTGATTTGTCTCTGATTCGGTGTCGATGGCGTCAATCGCAACGTTGGTAATGCCCGAAAATGCCAGAACTTTCATCTTCGCGTGACGCGCCACGAGAACTTCGTGAATGGTAGACATGCCGACGGCATCCGCACCCATCAGGCGAAGCATCCGAATTTCAGCGGGTGATTCAAACTGCGGACCCGACACACAAACGTAAACCCCGTGCCGCAAGGTGATATTATTCTCTGCCGCTGTGCGAGTCGCGGCTTCCCGTAAGCCCCGATCATAGGTTTGCGCCATGCCGACAAAACGTTCGCCTAAGGTGGGATCGTTACGTCCCATCAGTGGGTTATTGCCCGCCAAGCCGACGTAATTGATGTGATCGTTGATGAGCATGACATCACCCACGCTGAAATCGCGGTTAAGTCCGCCCGCCGCATTGGTGAGAATCAAGGTTTTCACGTCAAGCATTTGCATCACGCGGATCGGGAAGGTGATCTGCTGCGCGGAATAGCCCTCGTAGAGATGCGCCCGCCCCTTTTGGGTGATCACGGGGACACCTTCTAGTCGCCCAAGCACCAGATCGCCCGCGTGACCTTCGACGGTAGATTGAGGAAAGCCGGGAATATCCTTATAGGGGATTTCGACCCGCTCCTCAAAAGCGTCTGCCAACGTGTTCAACCCTGAACCCAAAACCAACCCCACCTCAACGGGAAGGCTGGTACGACTGCGAATAAATTGTGCCGCTTTTTCGTAATCTGCCCGTGTAAACGTCATGTTTGCAACGAACTCCTTTTTCTACAATTATAACCGGTTAGAAGAGCGTTACGATGTCCAAACCAATTTGAGCAGCGCACATAAACAAAATCCTTGTTACAATAATGTGAGATCATCGAGCTTCAAAGGGTCACATCAAATGAACGCAGAGAAAGTCATGATCCTCTACGCAGACGCTTACAAAAAGCTGTATAAACGGATGCCGAAGGATTTACGCGCACTGGATAACAACTGGGTAGTTGTCAACGGGGCGCGTATTCAAGTGGGCGAACTGGAGCATTTGACCGCCCGCCTGATGCACGAATATAACCAGAGCGTCGCGCAGAAGAAAAACATGATGTCGCGCTTGATCAACTGGTTTAAGCAATAGGTTTTCAGGAAAGTCCGGCGCGTCCGCGTTCGTCGCGGTAGTCTTCGGGCGTATCTACATCGCGCAGAACGCCGTCCGTATCCACGTTGACATGCGCGACGGGGTAACGGTTGATCACGTCTCGCGGTGCGCCACTCGCTGGAAGATCAAGAATTTCTGACCAGTAACGACGGTCAATGAGGATGGGATGTCCACGCCGCATCTCGTAGCTTGGCGCGACAATTTCACCTTTACCCTCAGCATATGCCATGATCACTTGTTCCACAATGCGCGGCTGAATGCGCGGTTGATCACCTAGCACCACAAGCGCAGCGGCAACCTGAGCGGGAAGCGCCCGCAAGCCCACTTTCAACGATGATAGCATTTCCCCGCTCTCAAAATCGGGATTATGAACCGTCTCTGCCCCTGCCCGCTCTGCTGCGAGACGAACATCAGCGGCGCGATTGCCTGTGATCACGAGAATGGGGTCAACCCGCGCCAGAATCAACTGCTGGATGATGTGTTCGAGAATCGTCTTACCGCCCAACCAGGGGAGCAATACTTTCGATTCACCCATGCGCCGTGACATGCCTGCCGCCAGCACCACCGCGCCTACCCTGCGCTGAATTTCGCACACCGGATCACCTGCCCTCGTTGAACCTAATGCTGCCCCATACAAGCGCGGTGACTTGATCATCAATCGCGCAATCAATCGCGCCCGCGCCCGTAAATAGCCCGCGCACGGTGTCCCGTTGAGCCATGCGACGACTCGCGCCCGTGCTGGTACATCTTTAAGCCCCATGTCCTCATCGCGCATCACCTGTGCAATCCACGGTGATTTGATCGCGCAACCCGGGTAAAAGCCAAACTTGTCGATCATGGCTTGGGCGTTGTAAACATGCTCATCATCGAGCGGTTGACCGAGCGCCGTAATCGATGCGATGGGTATGGCAAGCGACGTTTCCGGCGGGATCACGGGTTCATGCGGGTACGGTGCTTTGAACGGCATTCGCCGCGCTCCGTCTGCCTCAATGATGAGCGCATCAGCATCCACAGAATCGAGCAACCACGACACCGAATTGAGTCCGTAGGCTTTACCGCCGCGAACCCCGCTGTATATGAACGTAAACGGGTGATTTTCTAGCGCATCGGAAATCGCTTCTGCGCCCGCTTCCGGCTTGATCGCGTGCGGCATAAGGCGCAATTCGTCCTCACTAATGCGCGTGGTGGTCGTGGTGAGGACGCGCCAGCCTTCGTCAGCCAGTTCGTGCGCCAGCGCAACCAGCGTAGACGTTTTGCCGCCCGCGCCCGTCAGCGCAACCACATCACCGCGCACTACATGGAACGCCTGACGCAGTTTCATCCAAAATAGGCGCGTACAGCAGACGATGACATAACCGCCTCTAACGCCCCACCTCCAACCGCTAACGATTTATCTGACAGGGTGAAACAGTGTTCCCGCCTAGCACGCGGGTCAAGATCGCCCACTTTCATCCCTGTTTGGACGCGAACATGCGAATGCATCAAGCCGCGCAGTATGCCCGTAAACGGCGCGTTGATCGCGTGTCCGCTGATAGTGGCGATCACATCGCCTTCTTGGACGAGTTCGCCAATGACATGGTTGGGGTCGATGTGTCCATCGGCGGGAGCGCGTAAAACACGTGAATGGGTCTTATTCATGAGGCTGCCCGGTTCGCCTGTGTCCGGTTCGGCTGATCCGTGGTAAATCACCCGTCCGAGATCATGACCGCGATTCGTCTCGATGACGGCGTGGCAGTCCAGCCCCGCCGTGAAACCGGGACCCAACGCGATCACGCATGGCGCTTCGTGGATGGTGGTGTCGGGGTTACGTTTCTCCATACGGGCATCAATGACAACCGTAGGTTTGAACACAGGAATGATTAAACCATCGGGATCAATCAGCACGGGGATTTCACCGCGTTCAATGACCCGCGCCGCTGTTGCGAGGTCAGCCACAAAGCGCGAAGTCAAGCCTTCGACTGCCCGCGCTCCAACATACACGGCATCGCCAAAACAGACGGTACGCCGCACAAGCAATGGTGCGTCAAGTTCTAGCACAATTACGGGGAAACCCGCCCGCACGAGCCGATAAATAACGCCGCTGGCTAAATCGCCGCCGCCGCGCACGACGATTCGAGCGCGATCAAAGAATGCCAATGCCATGCTCCCGCAGTTGCTTGACCACACGATCAGGAATCATAGGCAGGTGATCAATCCAGACGCCTGTTGCATCGTGAACTGCCGCCGCAATTGCAGGGGCAAGCGGGACATAGGGCATTTCTGCCATGCCTCGCGCCCCGAAGGGTCCAATCGGGTCGGCATATTCCAAAATCACTGATTTGACCTCAATGGGAATATCCAGCACCGTTGGGATCAAATAGGTCGATAAGTAGGGATTACGGATTCGCCCGTCGACGGAGACAAGATTTTCCATCACAGCGTAACCGAGTGCCTGAATCACCGCGCCTTCGATTTGTCCCTGCACTTGCTGAGGATTGACCGCTTTACCGACATCATTGGCACTGACTACGCGCAAAACACGGACAAATCCTGTCTCAATATCGACTTCCACTTCGACGGCTTGCGCGACGTAGCCATAAGAGAAATTTGGTTCGGACTTGCCTGTCAGGGGATCGTAACCCGTCGTTTTGGGTGGGCGATATTGATAGGTCGCTTTCGCAGGGCGTTCCTCGTTGTTCCACGCTTCAAGCGCCGCCGCCGCCGCGCCACGAATCGCATTGCCCGCCATAAACGTCAAACGAGAGGCGGACGCGCTGCCCGATGTGAGGGTTTCTGCGGTATCGTGACCAATTAATCTGACACACTGAATCGGCACGCCGACGGCTTCCGCCGCAAGCTGCACCATGACGGTATGC
>JBBQRJ010000203.1:0-8513 GCA_038214955.1 Aggregatilineales bacterium
GACTCAATTCGTGGTCGGCGCGGTAGGCGATACCGATCTCGAACTGCTGTCGCTGACCGAAAAGCTGCATCGGCAAATGGATTTAGCGCGGGCGTATTTTTCAGCGTTCCATCCGGTGATCCAGACGCCGCTAGAGAACATCGCCGCCGTTGCGCCGCTGCGTGAACATCGGTTGTATCAGGCGAGTTTTCTGCTGCGCGATTACGGATGGAGCGTGGAAGAACTCAGCTTCGCGGCGACGGGCAATCTACCGCTTGATATTGATCCCAAAAAAGCGTGGGCAGATGTGAATTTACTGCACGCCCCTATTGACCTCATGCGGGCGAATCGAGAAACGCTGATGCGAGTCCCCGGCATTGGTTTGAAAGGCGCAGACGCAATCATTCGCGCCCGTAAAAGCACCCGTCTTGTCGATCTGGGTCAGCTTCGCGCACTCGGAGTCGCCGCGCCGGAACGCCTTGCGCCTTATGTCCTGTTAGCAAACGGTAAGCCTCCACATCAGCTTTCTCTCTTTTAGACGGTTTTTCGCTATAATCGGTTTGACTGTCTTCAGTGGGAGATCAAACCGCGTGCGAATCTTGATCACAGGTATCGGTGGATTTGTGGGTCGCCACCTCACGGCGCGTGTGCTTGCACAATCGCCAGCAGCAGAACTTCATGGCGTGGTGATCGCGCCTGAACACGCTATCCCACAGGCAGAATGTCATGTGGTCGATTTGAAAGAGGAGGCGGCGCTGCATGATCTCATTCAGCGGATTCGTCCTGATCACATTTATCACCTCGCGGCGCAAGCATCGGTCAAACGCTCGTTTGAAGACCCCTGGGAAACGCTGGAAAACAACATCCACGCGCAGTTGAATTTGATCACCGCGTGCCTCAAACTTGACCCGCCGCCGCGACTGCTCATCATCAGTTCAGGCGAAATCTATGGCGCGGAAACAGTCAGCGAGACGCCGCCGAACGAGGATGCGCCGCTCTGCCCTTCTAACCCCTACAGCGTGAGCAAA
Organism: Aggregatilineales bacterium; assembly: GCA_038214955.1. Taxonomy (GTDB): domain Bacteria; phylum Chloroflexota; class Anaerolineae; order Aggregatilineales; family Phototrophicaceae; genus Flexifilum. Next base: position 1,008 of record JBBQRJ010000203.1, read on the forward strand.
GTCACACAGGATATGCTCGGCTTGCAGTATTTCCTGAGCCACAAACTCCCGATTATGCGGGCGCGTCCGTTTAACCATCTGGGACCCGGTCAGCGCACGGGCTTTGTCGCGCCGGACTTCGCCATGCAAATTGCGCGGATTGAAGCGGGTTTGCAAGAACCTGTAATGCGCGTGGGCAGTCTCTCTGCCGAACGCGATTTCACCGACGTGCGCGATATTGTCAGCGCCTACCACTTGATCATGGAGCGCGGCAACGCGGGCGAAGCCTATAACATTGCGACGGGCAAGTGCATCCCTATTCGCTATCTGCTCGATGTGATGATCGGCTACAGTTCGACGGAAATTCGCATCGAGACGGATACAGATCGCTTACGCCCCGGCAAAGATAATCGCTCGTGGGGAGACGCGACCCGCTTGCGCCGCGTCACAGGCTGGCAGCCGATGATCCCGATTGAGCAAACGATCTACGATGTGCTGAACGACTTCCGCCAGCAGGTCGGCGTCAGCGTATGAAAGCGATCTTGATCCACCTAGAATTGCGTGTGCGCCTATGAAAGCGATCCTCTACGATGAACCCGGCGGCGCGTATGTGTTGTACTACGGCGAAACGCCCGATCCCGTGCCTCAAGCGGGTGAACTGCTCGTGCGCGTCCATGCGACAGCCGTCAACCGTGCTGATCTGTTGCAGCGTTCGGGCGGATACAACCCGCCTCCCGGCGCATCCCCGATTTTAGGATTAGAACTGGCGGGCGAAGTCGTCACGCCAAACGGTGAGTTTCAGGCAGGGGATCGCGTGATGGCGGTGGTCACAGGCGGAAGTTACGCCGAACTCGCCGCCGTTCCTATGGGCATGGCGATTCGCATCCCCGAAGCGTTCAGTTATGAGCAAGCCGCCGCGATCCCCGAAGCCTTTTTGACTGCACAGCTTAATCTATTCACGTTGGGACGCTTGAAAGCGGGCGAAACCGTCTTGATCCACGCGGGCGCAAGCGGAGTCGGCACAGCAGCGATTCAACTGGCACGGGCGGCGGGAGCGCGAGTCTTCACGACTGCGGGATCACCGGAGAAGATCGAACGCTGCATCGAATTAGGGGCGCACGCTGGAATCAACTACAAAACCGAGTCGTTTGCAGAGCACGTGCGCGATCTCACGGAGGGACGCGGCGTCGATGTGATTCTCGATTTCGTGGGCGCTCCTTATTGGAACGATAACTTATCCGCCTTAGCAATCGGCGGACGCTTGATGCTGATCGGCTTTCTGGGTGGCGCGGCAGGTCAATTAAATCTAGGCGCGGTCATGCAAAAGAGCCTGACAATTAGCTCAACGACGCTGCGCCGTACCCCGCTCGATCAGAAGATTGCGCTCACGCGGGATTTTGTCGCCTTTGGTTTGCCCAAGCTGGCAAACGGCGAGATCATCCCCGTGATTGACCGCGTGTTCCCGCTGGATCAAGCAGGTGACGCGCATCGTTACATGGCGTCGAATGCGAATATAGGTAAGATCGTTCTCACGGTGATATGAGTCAAATGCCCTTTGTTTTGGCATTCTGCACACATCAAAGCGCATCATGTTCAACTGCCTTGCACATTGACGCGGCTTTGTTAAAATAGCACAATGCTGTTGTTAAGCAATTTGGCGAAAAGCGCATGAACCCGCACATGATGATCACCACCACCAATACTGATGGATTGCCACGACAGTAGGCGGGGTTTGGTGCGTATATCTTGAGACAACACACCCCGCGTAGGGGTGTTTTTGTTTATTCTGCGTTTAGTTATGGAGAGTTACTTTGGTCGCACAAGCAGTCAACCTCGATACACCCGAATTTTCGATCCCGTTAGCCAACCGCGTTCCCGTGAGCGACTACCCCGCGCATATGCTGGAGATTCCCCCATCGCGCATGTTCTTGATCCGCGATGCGCTCAAAGCCTACAAACTCAAGTATGGCGCAGACGCGGCGACGTTTGATGCCTCACAGGGCGACGGCGGCGCGAGTCTGCCCGGCGTGCCGCGTGAAATTTACGAGCGGGCGCTCCAGTTACAAATTGAACACGGCAGCGCCTACGATCAACCCTGGGGAACGGCACAGTTTCGTAAAGCCGCCTCCGAAAATTACTGGCAGCTAGACGCGGCGTCCGGCTGGACAGGCGATAACATTGTCTTTACGCAGGGTGGGCGCGACGGCTTGCAAAAAGCCTACTCCGCGATGATCTCGCTTGGCTCGAAAGAAGTGGGCAGCGCATTGGTTGTTTCCCGCGTCCCGTGGATCACTTACCATTGGGGTCCGTATGCGCTTGGTTTGAATGTGCTGCTTGCCCCCGGTCAACCTGAGGACGGCTGGCGCTACACCCCCGATGCGATCCGCGCTTGCGCCGACTTTGCCGCCAATGAAGGGCGCAAAGTGGCTGGCTTGGTGATCACCTCGCCTGACAACCCCACCGGGCGCACAATCCCGATGAGTGAGCAAATCGAACTGGCGAAGGTGGCGCTCGAAGCGGGCTATCCATTCGTGCTGTTCGACTGGATTTACCACTGGGTGACGGACAGCGGTCACAACGACATTAACGCGCTTCTGAAAGCCTTCACGCCCGAAGAACGCGAACGTCTGATCATCCTTGACGGGCTGACCAAGAGCCTCGGTGCATCGAATGTTCGCAGCGCCCATCTGTTGGCGGGCAAAAAGGTCGTCAGCCATATCACCAGCCAAGCATCACACAGCATCGTTCCAAGTTATTTTGGTCAAGCCGTCGCCATTGCCGCCTATGAAATGGGCTTTGAACGCGCCGCCGCCAGCATCATTGAGCCGACCCGTGAGAGCCGCCGCATCCTGCGTGAGGCGTTAACTGCCGAAGGAACGCGGCACATCATGGGCGATGGCTATTACGCCTTCATCGACTGCACGCCGTATATCGAAGCCGCAGGCTATCAAGACTCCGAAGCGTTACTCACCCATTTAGGCGAAAATCATGGACTCGCCGTTGTGCCGGGAGTTTATTTCTCGCAAGCGGGCGCAAACTGGATTCGCTTCTCGTATGCACAGTCGCCACAAAAGACCGTCGGCGCGGTCAAGCGGTTGTTTGAGGGCTTGAATGCCTTGAAGTAAAAGAAAGAACTAAAAGAAAGAAAAGATAAAAGCCTAACGCAAAGGCGCGAAGGCGCAAAGACGCAAAGGTGTCAGGTTAAGCACATTAATGATCCCCCCTGAAATTAGGAGTTTTTCAGTGGGGATTTTTAAATATAGTTATGAGCAAAATCTACGGTTTAGTATAGAGGTCACACATGGCATTCGGAAACTTCATCGACAAGACGCGGGAAATTCCGCTTTCCCAAACGTATGGACAGGTCAAACCCCTATTAAAGTGGGTGTACGCATGGATGTTGATCGGCTTACTTGTGACCACGTTCACAGCAACCTTTACCGCCAGCACCCCCGCCCTTGTTGAGCTAACCCTCAACCCGATTGTCGCCATTGGCGCGTTTGTGGTGCAAATCGGCTTGGTGATCGCTCTCAGCGCCATGATCAATCGCCTGTCGCCAGCCGCAGCCGCCATCATGTTCTTGTTCTATGCCGCGACGTTAGGGTTTTCGCTTTCGCTCGTGCTGCTCGTATTCAATCTTGGCTCGTTAGCGGCAGCGTTTGGCACAACGGCGATCTTGTTCGGGATCATGACGATCATCGGCTTCACCACCGATATTGACCTCAGCCGCTTCGGAAATCTGCTGCTCATGGCGGTGATCGGCTTGGTGATTGCGATGATTGTGAATATGTTGATCGGCAGCAGCATCTTGACCATGATCATCAGTTTTGTGGGTGTACTGATCTTTATGGGATTGACCGCCTACGATACGCAAAACATCAAGCGTATGGCGGCGACTCCCGAAATCCAAGAGGATCAGTCCATGATGGCGAAATACGCGATTTATGGCGCACTGTCGCTGTACATCAACTTCATCAACATTTTCCTGTTCCTGCTGCAAATTATGGGTGGCGGCAGCAGCAACGATTAATAAATACAGTTCACGGTTTACAGTTCACAGTAGACAGTCAAAAACTGCTTTTACTGTGAACCGTAAACTATCTACTGTAGACTTTTAACTCACCTTACGCAGGGTGTCAGTTTGACCCCCACCCCGCTCGCTGCGCTCGCCTCCCTCCCCCGAATTCAGGGGAGGACGCCAACAGGAGTCTGCTTGCTCCCCTCCTCGAATTCGGGGAGGGGTCGGGGGTGGGGTCAGAAATAACGATCTGCATAAGGTGAGCTTTTAATTCTATCCGCCGAGATAGGCTTCAATCACACTTTCGTCGCGGCGCAAATTTTGCGCGGTATCGGCGTGCGTGATGTAGCCGGATTGCAGTACATAACCCCGATGTGCCACCGCCAGCGCCATGAGCGCGTTTTGTTCCACCAGCAAAATCGTCGTATTCGCTTCACGGTTCAAATACGTGACCACGTTGAAAATTTCGCGCACGAGCAGCGGCGCAAGCCCCATTGACGGTTCATCCAACAGCAATATGCGCGGACGCCCCATTAAAGCGCGACCAATCGCTAACATCTGCTGTTCGCCGCCCGAAAGCGTGCCGCCCAACTGTTTCTGACGTTCTTTCAGGCGTGGGAAACGCTCGAACACCCTGTCCATATCCTGCCCGATGCCCCCATCATCACGGGTGAACGCGCCCATTTCGAGATTCTCACGCACGGTTAACCGTGTGAAAATTTTGCGTCCTTCTGGCGAATGAATCACGCCCCGCCGGACGATCTCGTGGGCGGGGACGCGGGTAATGTCCTCGTCTTCCAGCACAACACTCCCTGTACGCGCCGGCGTGATCCCGCAGATGGTATTGAGCGTGGTGGTTTTGCCCGCGCCATTGCCACCGATCAGCGTGACGATTTCGCCCTCGTCCACTGTGAGCGAAATCCCCTTAAGCGCCTGAATGTTGCCGTAAAATGTTTCGATGCTGCGAACTTCAAGCAAGCTCATGATGCGTCACCCTCATCCACAAGCGCAGACCCTAAATAGGCTTCAATTACTTTAGGATCGCGCTGTACTTCGGCGGGCGTCCCCTGCGCGATCTTCTGCCCGTAATCCATGACGCTCACCTGATCCGAGATAGTCATGACCAGTTTCATGTCGTGTTCAATCAGCAAGATCGTCAGGTGAAGGTCGTCACGCAAGCGGCGGATCAGGTTCATCATATCGTCGGTCTCTTGCGGATTCATGCCCGCCGTCGGCTCATCTAACAGCAGCAGCAGCGGTTCACTTGCCAGCGCCCGCGCAATCTCTAAGCGGCGCTGCAACCCATAGGATAGGTTTTGCGCCAGCACATCGCCCATACCGTTCAAACCCACGTAATCGAGCAGTTCTAAGGCGCGGTCAATCGAGTCATAGCGTTCACGCCGAGTCCCCGGCAAGCCCAGAACCGTCGCAAGGGGGTTTGACTTCAAGCGGACATGCATCCCGACCAGCACATTTTCAATCGCGGTCATACCCGTAAACAGGCGGATATTTTGGTATGTCCGTGCGATTCCGCTGTGCATCACGCGATCTGGCGGAAAACCCGTCATGGGCTTGGCGTTGAACAGTACTTTGCCTTCTTCGGGCGTGTAAAAGCCCGTGATGCAGTTGAAAAACGTGGTTTTACCTGCACCGTTTGGACCAATCAAGCTGGCAATCGTCTTGCGCGGAATACCCAGATCAACCCAGCGGACGGCAGTCAAGCCGCCAAATCGCTTGACCAAGCCGCGCACATCTAACAATAAATCGCTGCTCATTGCGCGTTCCTTTTGAAATAGTTCCCCTTCTCGCGGGCAACTTCGGTCAATTGGCGAATCTGTGGCGGAATCAAACCTTGAGGTTTTATCAACATCATGATCACGAGCAAAATCCCGAATGCCAGCAAGCGGAAATCGGATAGTTCGCGCAAAATTTCGGGCAACCCCACCAGCACCAATGAGCCGACGATCACACCGGGGATTGACCCCAACCCGCCGATGATGATCAAGCTGAGGACGTTGATCGAGACGAGGATCGTGAAGCTGTCCGGGTAAGCGCCGTAGAGTCGCGTTCCCGCAATTGCCCCGCCCATGCCCGCGAACGCCGCGCCAATGGCAAACGCCGCCAGTTTGGTGCGCGTCAGGTGGACGCCCATCGCTTGCGCCACGTCTTCATCGGCACGCATCGCCAACCATGCACGCCCTAAGCGCGTTTCGGTGATCCGTGAGGCGATCACCGCCGTGATCAAAATGCCCACCAGCACGAGATAGTAAATCCCCGACTCGCTCGTGAGCGAAAACACCCAATTCGGGTTGAGTGATGAGAGGTCAATTACCGGACGCGGAATGTTAGAAATGCCCTGCGCCGCCCCGAACAACGGTTTGAAATCGTCAAACTTGACCAGAATGCGGATAATTTCGCCAAAGCCGAGCGTGACAATTGCCAGATAGTCGCCGCGCAGACGCAGCACTGGAATGCCGAGCAAAATCCCCGCGCCCGCGCTCAACAGTACGGCAAGGGGCCACGCTTGCCAGAACGTCATAATCCCCGTGCAAAGCGCGTTGACGGTCTCTGGTGTGATGTCCGCCGGCGCGACTCCGCCGCATGTCAACAAACTGGGCGTCGTGAGCAAGCCTATCGCATACGCGCCGATGGCAAAGAACGCCACATAGCCCAAGTCGAGCAAACCCGCGTAACCGACAACGATGTTCAGCCCGATCCCCATGATGATGTACAAGCCCACGAGGTTAAACACATTGGTGATGTACTGCCCCATGAAGGCGGGTGCAACCACCAGCAGCGCCAGCAGCACGACGAACGACAGGCGTCCGCGTGTGCGCTGCCCCACCCGATCAAGCGACTCGAACTCAGCTTTGGCGGTTTCGCCTAACGCTGCTACGAACCACGCCATGAGGAACAGCAGCGCAAACGTCAACAGCGCGGCGAGGTCAGTCATTGCGCCTTGCCAGTTCAGCACGCCGATCACGATCAGGCTGACGACGAACTGCCCGATCCCGTTGTGAAACGTGCGTGATGTCCCGCGTGCCAAACCACCCACGAGGCTGATGACTCCAAAAATGATCGCCAGTGCGAGGAGTCCGCCACTCGTTGACAGGAGAATCGGCACGCTGCCTACACCGCGTAACAAACCGCCCGTTTCCAACGCGCCGCCCTGCACCATCGTGCTAATGATCACGCCTAAAACCACACCGGAGATCGCGCTGACAACCAGACGCGGAATCAACGGCAGTTTGAGGAATAGGCTCACGGCATAACCCAACGCGAACGCCAGCGCAATGGTGAGCGCGTCTGGCAGCGTGACGATATGCTGAATCTGGCTTTCGAGCAACCCGATCACAGCGGTTAAGCCGAGGCTGTAGATCAAGGCGCTGCGTATCCGCGCCGGAATGACCAGCAAAACCGCCGCGAATACGCCGATAATCACGCTCAAACCCATCAGTGTAGCAACGCCGGGGAGCAGTTCTTGACCGAATGCCAGCGTTCGACTGGCG